>PLST01000181.1 GCA_003164255.1 Acidobacteriaceae bacterium
TGCAGGTGGATGTGCGGTTGCTGCCGACGAGCAGCTACGGGGCGGCACTGCAGTACTTTACGGGGTCAAAGGCGCACAACGTGTCGTTGCGGCAACGGGCGTTGAAGATGGGCTACACGCTGAGCGAGTGGGCGCTGGCGCGGCTGGATGATGAATCAGTGGTTGCGGCTGCGACCGAGGAGGAGATTTACGCGGCGCTGGGGATGGACTGGATGCAGGCGGAGATGCGCGAGAACCTGGGCGAGATTGAGGCGGCAGCCAGGCATGCGCTTCCCCGGCTGATTGAGAAGGCCGACATCAAAGGCGATGTGCACATGCACACGACGGCCAGCGACGGCCACAATTCGATCAGCGAGATGGCTGAGGCGGCGCTGGCAGTGGGTTACAAGTACATTGCGATCACGGACCACTCGAAGATCCTGGCCATGACGGGGGGCCTCGACGAGAAGCGGGCGCTGGAGCATATCAAGAATATTCACGAGGTGGACAAGCAGATGGAGGGGCGCATTCGCGTGTTCACAGGGATCGAGGTGGACATCCTGGCCGACGGCGCGCTCGATCTGGACGATGAGGTGCTGGCGCGGATGGACGTGGTGATTGCCAGCGTACACACGCGGCTTGAGCAGAGCAAAGACGAGATGACGGCGCGGGTGCTCAGGGCGATCGAAAATCCGAACGTGCGGATCCTGGGGCATCCGACGGGCAGGTTGCTGCTTCGGCGCGAGCCGTTTGCGATTGACATTGGAGTGGTGCTGCGCCGGGCTGCCGAACTGGGCGTAGCCGTGGAGCATAATGCCGCCCCGGAACGGCTGGACCTGAACGACCGCGATCTGCGTCTGGCCAGGGAGTTGGGCTGCCGGATCGTGATGAACTCTGACTCGCATGATAGCCGCAACCTGGGGAAGATGGACTATGGGTTACGGCAGCTGAAGCGGGCGTGGCTGGAACCGGCGGACGTGCTAAATACACTCGAATCAGAGGGTTTTCTGGCGTCGCTGCGGTCGAGAGCTTGAGTGAGTGCCGAAATTGCACAGGATTGAGTGCAAATTGAGGTACACCGACGTAACCACCTCAAGGAATTCGTGGCTTGTTCA
Organism: Acidobacteriaceae bacterium; assembly: GCA_003164255.1. Classification (GTDB taxonomy): domain Bacteria; phylum Acidobacteriota; class Terriglobia; order Terriglobales; family Acidobacteriaceae; genus Telmatobacter. The sequence continues at coordinate 1,095 of PLST01000181.1, forward strand.
ATGGTTCTCGGGCTAAGATAGGTGCGGTATGAGCCTGCTGAATCAAGACACTGAAGAAGTCGACGACGCCGCCCGGGGGGAAGAATTTACCAAGGGCAGCAGCCACGTGATTTGGGCGGCCGTGATTGCCACCATCGTGGTGAGCGCCGCGATCGCGATTTATTTTATCGTCGGCCAGACAAAGCCAGCAGTGACGGGAGACGTGGTGGCCGTGTGGGCCCATCCGCAACACACGGAGACTTCAGGCTTTGACGCCAACGGTGCACCGATGCCGAAGGAGAGCTTTGACCAGGTGCTGGTGTTTACCGAGGTAAAGCTGCACAACCAGAGCAAGCAGCCGCTTTTTCTGCTGAACGTGCTGAGCAACGCCAAACTGGCGGACGGAATCCACTCCAGCTACGCGGCCTCGCAGGTGGATTACGAGCGGGTGTTTCTGGCGTATCCGGGGATTCCGGTTCCGCACCAGACTCCGCTTTCGCTGACCCTGGAACTGGATCCAGGGCAAACGGTGGACGGGACGTTTGTTTCGTCATTTCGCCTGACGAAAGAGCAGTGGGACGCGCGCACGGATCTGAACTTCACCCTGAACTTCCGCTACCAGCCAGGACTGGTGCTCACGCCCCACGGCCCGATTACTGAGCAGTAGGCGGAACGGGCGCACCCTTGGGCGTGGACAGATAGCCCGAGATCTGGTTCTTCGAGCCGACGGAATTGACCACAATCTCAAAGAGAGCCGGATCCTTTCCGCTGTAGAACTGCAGCGGCTCGTTGACGCCGCGGTTGTTCTTGTCGACTACCTTGTCGTCGGAAAGAACTTCAAGGTTGAAGTTGTTCTTCTTGGGGTCAGCCTTCTTCAAGGTCAGGCTCACGGTGCCCACGGGCTTTTTCTGGCCCTTGACGAGGGTGAACTCGTAGTAGTTGCGGTCGCCCTTGTGCTCAAGCGTGACCAGTTCGTCGTGATTGCGGGCGATGACGCTGTTGGTGCTGCTGAGGTCGCCCTTGACGGCCTGGAGCTGGCTGACGGCGGCGGCCAGATCACTCTGGGTTTTGGCCACGTCGGTCTTCACGCCACCCACGTCGGTCTTTACACCCGAAACGTCGCTGGCAACGGCGCTGACTTGTTGCGCAGTCTTGTTGTTTGCGCTTTCAAGCCGCTTGGTGTCGGCTTCTTCACGGGTAACGATCGCAGCGGCACGCGCGTCCATCTCTCTCTGCGTGAGTCCCAACGATTTTCCAAGCTCATCGGTGGCAACCTGGAGGCGAGCGTCTGTCTCGCGGAGTTCCGCGGCCAGTTTGACGTTTTCCTGCTTGGCATCAGCCAATTCGGTTGCCTGTGTGGTAATTTTGCCGTTCAGCGTGTAGCTCCAGATCAGTCCGCCGAGAGCGGCCACAAGGGCTACTGCAATCACGCCGAGCAACGCGCCGGAGTAAGTTCTGGGTGTCTCGTCGATTTCACTCATTCAAATACCTTCCTTTTATCGGGCGGCTACCTACAGAAGCTGCTGCAGAAACCGCTCCGGATTTTATTCCGCTATCCCGTTGAGTTAAGCGAAGTTTCGGAAGAAATTCTCCTTCGATTGTGAAGGAGCTTCCCATGTGTGTAGCCAGTTGCAATCTCTTCTACCCGAGATCCGGGGGTTGGCGGCGGCCGGGGATTGATCCGCGCGCCGACAGGAGAGACTACAGGATATCGAACAAAGCCACCCATCCGAAAGGAAATCCTCGGCGCAAATGGGTATTTTGGGAACATAAAGCAGCTTTGAAGGCCGGCGCCCGGGCGTGCAAAAGTGGGGGATTCGTCCCACTGACCGTGACAACCATTGAATGGTTCCGTTATAAACATCTTTACCGCATCTTTCAGCCGGGTTCGAGTCCCACGCCAGAGTTCCCAGCGAAATGCGGGGTCCCCGGCGGGCGTTTTATTTAAAGTCGGGGCGAGGATTAGAGTGTCTTCAGGGGCAAGTTTTGTCGCAGGGGACAGTAACGGAGTAAATTTCATCGCACTCTTGGATAAATCACGACAAGGGAGAATTTGATCGATATGTCGACTGCTGCTGTAGCTGGAAAGGGACTGGAAGGAATAGTCGCGGCAAACTCGGGCATCTGCTGGATAGACGGCGATGCGGGGGTGCTCTCTTACCGCGGAATCGATATCCACGAGCTGGCTGAGCATTCGACATTCGAGGAGACGACCTACCTGCTGTGGAACGGGATTCTGCCCAACGAGCTTGAGCTGCGGGAGTTCACCGCGCAACTGACTTTGGCGCGCTCGCTCGATCAGCGGATTATCTACATGCTGCGCAGCTTTCCTACCGGCGCCACGCCGATGGAGGTGTTGCGCACGGCGGTCTCGGCGCTCAGCTTTTACGACGCCGACGAGAAAGACAATTCCCACGACGCGAACGTGCGCAAGGCTTACAATCTGACGGCGCAGATTGCCATGATCGTGGCCATTTACGACCGAATCCGCAAGGGCAAGGAGATTGTTCCGCCGGACCGGTCGCTCTCGCACGCCGGCAACTTTCTGTGGATGCTGAACGGCGTGAAGCCATCAGAAACCGCAACGCGAACTTTGGACATAGCCCTGGTTCTGCATGCCGACCACGAACTGAACGCCTCGACCTTCGCCGCCCGCGTCATCGCCGCCACACTCTCCGACATCCATTCAGCCATTACCGGCGCCATCGGCGCGCTGAAGGGGCCACTGCACGGAGGGGCCAACGAAGCGGTGATGCGGCTGCTGTACGAAATCGACAAGGCCGGAGCCGACCCGGTGGAGTACGTGAAGGGCATGCTGAACGCGCGGCAGAAGATTTCAGGGTTTGGGCATCGCGTGTATAAAACCGAAGACCCGCGGGCCACGCACCTGCGCAAGATGAGCGAGCAACTCGGCAAGGACTCCGGCCAGCCTAAGTGGTTCGAGATGTCGCGGGCGATCGAGCTTTACATCAACGCCGAGAAGAAGCTGAACGCGAATGTTGATTTTTACTCCGCCTCGACCTACGCAACGCTGGGAATCGACATCGATCTCTACACGCCGATCTTCGGGGTGAGCCGCATTGCGGGCTGGGCAGCGCACGTGATTGAGCAGTTGGACGACAACCGGCTGATCCGGCCGCGGGCCGAGTACATCGGGCCGGTTTATCCGTCGCCTTATATTCCTATGGGTGAGCGGCCGTAGGGGAAGCCAGAATGCGGGCGGGCTAGATGCCTCATGCGCCTGATGGCTGGCGCGCCTTCCACAGCAGGTACAGGCCCCAGGCGCCGAGCGTGCATCCGTCGCGGATGCTGCCGTCAAGCATCCTCTGTTCGAACTCTTCGACCGACAATGAACGGACCACGAGGTCGTGTTCCTCGGGGTCGGGATCGTTCTCGGTGTGTGTGAGGCCGGTGGCCAGGAAGACGTGCATG
>PLST01000380.1:0-5453 GCA_003164255.1 Acidobacteriaceae bacterium
GTGCGCAAGCTGCAGGAGATGGGCTGCAACTCGCTGCGGACCTCGCACAATCCGCCGACCCCGGAACTTCTGGACGCGTGTGACCAGTTAGGCATGCTGGTGATGGACGAGACACGCATGATGTCGTCAAACCCGGAAGGCATGAGCCAGTTTGAAGATCTGGTGCGGCGCGACCGCAATCATCCAAGCGTGTTTCTGTGGTCGCTGGGCAATGAGGAGCCAACGGCTACCAATGCCAAAGGCGCCAACATTGTTACCGCCATGCAGTTGGCGGCCAAGCGCTGCGACGGATCGCGCCCCACGACCGTTGACGGCATGATCAATGGTGAGGCGGCGGGCAGCGGCACCGGCGCGCTGGCGGTTTGCGACGTGATCGGCTATCACTACTCCGACCCGCAGGCCGAAGCGTTCCACAAGGCGCACCCAGACAAGCTGGTGCTGGGCACCGAGACCGTGAGCGCGGTGTGTACGCGCGGCATCTACATTACCGACAAATCGAAGGGGTTCGTGAGTTCTTACGATCCCTACACGACATCGGGGCGCGCCTCCGCTGAAGGGTGGTGGAAGTTCTGCAATGCGCAGCAGTGGCTTGGCGGCGGATACGTTTGGACGGGCTTTGATTATCGCGGCGAGCCCTCNNAAGGACACGTTCTTCTACTACCAGTCGTGGTGGACGGAGAAGCCGGTGCTGCACCTGTTTCCGCATTGGAACTGGAGCGGGTACGAAGGCAAGAAGATCGCTGTGTGGGTTTACTCCAACCTGGACAAGGTTGAGCTGTTGCATAACGGACAGAGCCTCGGCACCAAGGATGTGAAGAAGGATTCGCACGTGGCCTGGGACGTGGAATATGCGCCCGGGTCAATCGAAGCGCGCGGATGGAAAGACGGCAAGCAGGTGATGACCACGCGGCGCGACACCACCGGCGCGGCGGCAAAACTGGTGCTGCGGGCCGATCGCGAATCGCTACAGGCCGACGGCGAAGACGTGGCCATGTTCGCCGTCGAGGTGCAAGACGCAAACGGGCGCACGGTGCCCATTACCGACAACCTGGTGACGTTTACTGTGACCGGTCCGGCGAAACTTATCGGCGTGGGGAACGGCGACCCGACAGACCAGTCGCCCGACAAAGGCACTTCGAAGAAAGCCTTCTCGGGATACTGCATGGCGCTTGTGCAGACCGAGAAAACACCTGGGACGATCACCGTGGAAGCCACTTGCGCTGGCCTGAGCGGGGCCCAAGCGACTGTCTCGAGCAAGCAGGTGGAACTGCGCCCGCACGTGAGTATCTGGCAGCGGCCGATACCGAAAGGCGCGGGCATCACTGGCCTATGGACCGCCGTGTCGGACTCCGCCACGGGCTTCGTGGCGTCGGTGCTCGGCACCCCGCGCATCTTTACCCTCACAGAGGAGGGCGGCAAACTAACAGGGACCGTGGAGGGCCCGGGCGGCTGGTTCGGCGGCGAGGATGCACCTGCGACCATACGTGACGGCGTCGTTGACGGCGATCATGTCTCGTTCAAATCAGGGATCAACGTCTTCGACGGCAAGATCAAGGGCGCGGACCTTGAACTCGAGCGCACGGTACACATCCCGTTCAGCATGCCAACACCGCCAAAGAAGGACCCCAACGCGCCCGTGATCGGCCCCGCGCCGGATGGCACCGATCCTTCCTTCGATATGTCCGATTTCTCAGGCGCGGGCAAGATGACTGTAACGCTGAGGAGGTCGGAACGCTGAACGCTTGCTTGAAGACGAGGAAACTGACGTGCGGCTTTCAGTTGCTGGCTTTTAGCTATTAGCTTTTAACTGTTGCGTCGAATTGGTGGGTGGTGGGTGTGGTTTCCCGGATTTCTCCGCTGGGGCGGACGGGGGGCATTGGGCGCGTGGCGGGAAAGAGGCGGGCTGGATTGCTGGACCCTGGGGCGTTTTTCGGGGTTGATCCGTAGGTGGATAGCTCGCACTATCCCCGGTCTCGGAGTCGAGACCGGGGCATCCGCCTATGGCGATGTCAAAGCTGACATGTGTGAATGTTTACGGTTATGAGAGCGCTCACCGATTGCAGGGACGGATCCAGGCTGCCCCGCCAAGGTTGCCCTGCGCCATCCAGATATCAGGCGTCTGAAACAGATACACGCCATGGTCCGTGTAGCCCGGAATTCCAGTCGTCGCCGTCAAGGTCCACACGCCCTTGCTTGCGGTAAAGACGCCGGCGTGCGAGGGCGCGCCATCCTGCGCCTCACTGTGAAATTTGTAGGCGCCATCGGCCGTTATCTCCAACACCCAGTTTCCGGTCTTGACCGGAAGCTGCCAGGTGCCGACCAGATTGGCATCGAGGTTGGTGGGATTTGCCGACTTCTGGGCCGTTACCGTGCAGCCCATTGCCACCTGCGCCAGCTCGGGGCGCATCCATGATGCCGCGCCCAGCTTTCCTGTGGCGATGAAGATGCTGGGCGCCTGATAGAGATAATTCCCGCTGTCGGCATATCCGGTTTTCGCTTTCATGGTCCACGCCCCGTTGCTGGCGGCGAAGGAGCCGGCTTGCGCCTGGGCGCCGTTATGGGCCTCGCTGCGGAAAGCATAGGTGCCATTGGCATTGATGGTCAGCACCCAGAGGCCGCCCTTCATCGGGATTTCCCAGGTGCCAACCAGATTGGGATCCACGCCCTGGGGCTTCAGCGCCTCCATATCGGCGGAGGTGCAAGGCCGCACGGCGTTCTGCGCCAGATAGCACGGGTCAGGGCCGGTGTGCGTAACGGTAGTCTGACCCCCGCCATTACCGCACCCCGCGATGTTGCAGAATTCCTGCTGCGCGACCTGGTCGTCGATTGAGGCCCCTTGGGCGTGAGCCGTGCCGTGCGCGAAGCAAAGCGCCGCGACCAATCCGGCGAAAAGGAGTAACGCGCGACCAACGACACCTATTTGTTGGCGCATAGGGCCTCCATCATGGGAAACCAAGATTTCGTTTCAACCGACACTCCACTCTACGCGATGCCGGACAGGCTTCGCAATNNTTCGGTGATCGTGCCTTCGGCGATTGCCGTCGGGTTAGCAAAACAGGGGCTGGGGAAAAGGGGTTAGAAAAACGTTCTCGGTTGAGTGCATTGCTTTCCCCGGTCCCCAAGTGCGAGGGATCGGGGGCACCCGGCATGGATGGTTGCTGAGACATCCGCTTCAGGATTGGCGGGGATGCGGGTGCAATGGCGGAGATGTATGATTTGTTCCGTCTGAAAAACAAGGGTCTGGAGAGCTGGAGAAGTTTCTGGGTTTCTCCAGCGGGGCTGATGAATTGGAGTGGCTGTTTCTAAAGAAACGGTTCGTCTCGGCGGTTCTTTATGATGGCGGATCAATTTTGAATTGCTGGACTCAGGATTCAGTGCTGCATAGGAAAGGAATATCGCAATGGATACAAGCATCAATCGTCGTGATTTCATCAAGGCAGGAATTGTTGCCGCCGCCGTGCCAATGATTGGTATCGCAGAGGCCAAAGCCGATGACCGGTTGCCCAATCTTCCAGCTCTCCGCATGCGGCAAGTGCATCTGGACTTTCACACGTCGGAGCTTATCCCCGGCATTGGCGCGGAGTTTAACAAGCAGCAATGGCAAGACGCGCTTCGCTCCGGGCATGTGAACCACATCAACATTTTTGCCAAGTGCCACCATAGCTGGAGCTACTATCCAACCAAGATTGGGAACACGCACCCAAATCTGAAGTTCGATTTACTGGGCGCTCAAATCGCCGCCTGCCACGAGATCGATGTTTTCTGTCCGATCTACTTCACGGTTGGCTGGTCGGCCCACGATGCGGAGACTCATCCGGAATGGTGCGTGCGCGAGAAAGATGGGACGTTTGCCGCAAGCGGCGGCTACAACCTGAACGCGAAACCCACCGACGTGAAGCCCCATACCGCCTGGAAGTTTATGTGCGCCGCCGCGAGCGGCAGTTACCACGCGCATATCCTGCGGCAGGTGGAGGAGATCTGCGTGAAGTATCCCGTGGATGGATTCTGGTTCGACATCTATCACGACCACAACTGCCACTGCGAATTCTGCGTGGCGCGGATGAAGCAGGAGAACGTGGATGTGGAAGACGAGGACGCAGTTACCAGAAGCTACGTTTCGTCTATTCGAGAACATATGCGTCAATTGCGGGAGTTGGTGGCGCGCACCCATCCGAATGCCACGGTTTACTTCAACTCTGCGACCCACCCGGGCGACACTTACCTCTTCAAGGAACGGCTCTTCGACTTGAATACCCAGCAGGAGCTGGAAGATTTGCCGACCACGTGGGGCGGCTACGACAAATTGCCGATCGAGGCGAAATATCATCTCGGCGAGGGCTCGCGGGTTGTGGCGATGAGCGGCAAGTTCCACAAATCCTGGGGTGAGTTCGGCGGCTTCAAGTCCGCCGACGCGATTAAATACGAGGCGGCTGCGATGATCGCCAATGGCGCCGCGTGCAACTTTGGCGACCAGCTGCATCCCTGCGGCGAGATGGACAGGGAGACTTATCGCAACATCGGCGAAGCCTACCGCTATGTTGAAAAGATCGAGGATTACGGACCCGGCGGAATTCCTTATTCGAAACTGGGGGTGTGGTTGACCCTGAGTGACGAAGCGGACCGCGGCACGGTGAACATGCTGCTTGAGATGCACTATGACTTTGTGCCGGCGAGCGAGAAGAACCTCGATCGCCTGACCACGCTGATCATTCCCAGCCAGGCGTGTCTTACAAGCGCGCAGGCGGCGGCGATTTCAGCATGGGTAGGGCGTGGCGGCAAGCTGCTGGTTTTCGAATCGGGCGCATTGGACGAAAAGAAAACGCGCTTTCTTCTCGACGTGGGAGCAGACTACGTGGGCGCTTCAGAATTTGACTGCGACTACACGCTGGTGAAGACGAATTTCGGCGCTCGCGTTGTTACCACGCCGTTTCTGAACTATTCGCCGGGACTGCACACGAAATGCACGACGGGCCAGGCGCTTGCTGTTATCCGCGAGCCCTACTTCAGCCGAACCTACGGGCACTATAACGGGCACGCGAACACGCCCTACGAGTTAACTGACTCCGCATTTCCGGCGGTGGTGCGGAATGGGAACGTCATCTTCTTCGCGCATCCGCTGGACCGGCTTTATTATGCCAACGGTGTCCGTTTGCATCGCGAATTATTCAAGAGCGCGATTGACATGGTTGGCGACGCGCCGGTGCTGAAGGTGACGGGGTTGCCCAGTAGCGGCCGCGTGAGCCTGCTGCGGCAGGAGGCAAAGAATCGCTACGTGGCGCATTTGCTTTACAGCCCGGCGTTGCAGCGCGGGGATTGCAAGGTGATCGAGGATTTTCCGGCGATTTCCGGCGTGACGCTGGAGGTGAAGGTGCCGGAGCGCGCTACGAAGGTTCGGGTGATTCCTGAGGGCGGGACGGTCTCGTTTACGCAGGAGAACAGCACGGTGAAAGTGG
>PLST01000380.1:5519-10243 GCA_003164255.1 Acidobacteriaceae bacterium
CTCATCACGATGAGACTGAACAATGATGAGACTGCGATGAATGGGGCACCCGGCCATTGAGTGTTTTCCTTCCCTGGTCCCCAAATGCGAGGGACCAGGGGCACCCAGCTTAGTTTTGAAGTTGGCGAGGGCTATGTGATGTCTTCGGTGTCGTAGACGGGGGCTACTCGCTTTTTGGGGACGCCGTGGACGGAACTTAGCAGGTCGTCGACTACGTCTTCAAGCTGGCGCTGGCTTTCGATGACGGCGCTCATGCTCTTCAGGCTGTCGGGCTCCTGCACGCGCTCCACCAGGGCGACGGCGTGGCACTGGGCTACGTGATCGAGGTTGAGTCCTTCGGGCGTCTTGGCCTTGATGCTGACCTGATCGATTTCGACGTTGAGCAGGTCGGCGACGCGGGCGCGCATTTCTCCGGCGACCGGGCCGATGCGGGGCGCGGCCAGGATGAGCGTGGTGTCGATGTTGACGATGCGGTAGCCGGCGTTTTGCAACTCCTCCATGGCGAGGTTGAGGAAGATGGCCGAGTCAGCATCTTTCCAGCGGGGATCGCCGGGAGGGAAAAAGCTGCCGATGTCGCCGGCAGCGACTGCGCCGAGCAAAGCGTCTGTGATGGCGTGAAGGAGTACGTCGCCGTCGGAGTGGCCGGCCAGGCCCTGGGGGTGGTCCAGCGTGAGGCCGCCAATGCGGAGCAATACGCCCGGTTTGAATTCGTGCGAGTCGTAACCAAAGCCGATGCGCGTGTCCATATTGATCGAATGACTCCGTGAATGTTCGAATGACTCCGTAATTTCTGAAGAACCGANNGCCGTGCCCTTTCAAAACCCGATTTATGCAACCATTTCCAGTCTACTGCTGGCGCTTTCGCTGGTGGAGGTAGAACTCGGCCAGCTCGAGGTCGCCGGGCTGCGTAATCTTCAGATTAACCTGAGAACCGTGGACAACGGCTACGGGAATTCCTGCGCGTTCGACTAAAGATGCCTCGTCGGTACCGACAAAGCCATCTGCATTGGCCTCGGCAAAGGCGCGCTGGAGCAGCGAGTAGCGGAATCCCTGGGGTGTTTGCGCCAGCACGACGTACTCGCGCGGAATGGTTGAGGTGATGAGGGCTCCGTGGGCGGTTCGCTCGACTTGCTTGATGGTATCGATGGCGGGCATGCCGACGATGGCGGCTCCGGATTGAGCGACGGCGTCGATGGTGGCCGCGTCAATGAGCGGGCGCACGGCGTCGTGGATCAGGACAATGTCGTCCGGCTGTGCGGGCAGGGCGGCGAGAGCGTGGGAGACGGATTCCTGGCGGGTGTCGCCGCCTGCGACGACACGGACGCGGTTGGCAAAGCCGTATTCGGCGATCTGCGCCTCAACGCGGTCGATCTCAGTGGTTCGAACGGCGACGTAGATCGCGGTGACGCGCTGGACGGAGGCGAAGGCGCGGAGGGAGTGGATGAGGATGGGTACGCCGTCGAGCGCCAGAAATTGCTTGGGCTGAGGGCCGGCCATGCGCGTGCCGAGTCCGGCAGCGGGAAGAATTACTAATACCTGCATAACGTGTGGAGTATACATCGGTGAAGCAGGGAACAGGGAATAGGGAACAGGGAACAGGGAACAGGGAATAGGGAGTAGGGAGGAGGGACCAAGGGGCCAAGGGAACGAAAAGCTCGAGGGTGAGTTGGTTCTTTCCCCGGTCCCCAAAGGCGAGGGACCGGGGGCACCCGCACTCTTTTCGAAGAATCAGTTTGTCAGGGCCGTATGATTTTGCTATGCGCGGGAAAGACAAGCCAATGCTGACTCACACAAAGACGCTGATGCTGGCGATGGATACTTCGCGGCTGAAGGCGGGCCTGCGGCTGGCGGTGGGGCTGAGTGGCGGGGCGGATTCTGTGGCCTTGCTGCGGGCGCTGGCGGCGCGGAGCGGGGAGCTGGGGTTGGTGCTGTGTGCGGCGCACCTTCACCACGGGTTGCGCGGGGCGGAAGCGGATGCGGACGAGGAGTTTTGCCGCGAACTGGTTGAAGGGCTGGGGTTGCCGTTTCACTCCGTGCGGGTGGATTTAGCGGCGGAGGCGAGGGCTGCCGAGGGCAAAGAGGTCGAGACGCTGGAAGAGGCTGGGCGACGGGTGCGCTACCGGTGGTTCCGAGAGTTGATGGCGGCGGGGACGGTGGATGCTGTGGCTACTGCGCACACGCTGGACGACCAGGCGGAGACGGTGCTGGCGAAGTTTCTGCGCGGTGCGTGGACGGAGGGGTTGGGCGGGATTCATCCAGTGATGGAGTTTGCCGAGGGGCGGATTTTGCGGCCGCTGCTGGGAACGACGCGGGCCGAGATTGAGGCCTATCTCGGGGAGCTGGGGCAGGGGTGGCGCGAGGACTCTACGAACAAGCATTTGACGTTTACGCGGAACCGGATCCGGCATGAGCTGTTGCCGGTGTTGGAGGGTTGGAATCCGCGGCTGCGGGAACACATGGCGCAGATGGCGGAGCTGGCGCGGGATGAGGAGGCGTGGTGGCAGGGCGAGCTGGGCCGGCTTGGAGCGCAATTGTTGCTGCCCGGGAAGCCGGTGCGGGGCGGCGGACGCGCGGGCGGCGATGGGCTTTCCATTGAGGTGAGCCGGCTTGGGGAGTTGGCTGTGGCCGTGCAGCGGCGGCTGCTTCGGCATTCGGCCGGGCAGCTGGGAGCAGCGCCGGATTTCAGGGCAACTGAGGCCCTGCGGATGTTGGCGCTGGAAGGCCGGGCCGGGCAGAAGCTGGAACTGGCGCAGGGGCTGAGGGCTGAGCGAACGCATCGCGAGATCCGGCTGGCGGCGGGGGGCGGGACGGAGGCAGGCGCTGGCCGGCAAGAGGCGGCGCCGGAGTACGAAGGAACGGTTCCCGGGGAGATTGATGCGCCGGCGTTTGGAGTGCGGCTGGTGCTGGCTGTGCCGGAGGGGGCCGGCGAAGTAGGAGCGGGGGGAGAAAGGCGGGTTACGCTACGCAATTGGAGAGCCGGCGACCGGGTGACTCTGCGCTACTCAAGCGGTCCGCGCAAGGTAAAGGAAGTGCTTGAACGTCTGCGGGTTACAGGAACAGCGAGGAGCGTGTGGCCGGTGCTTGAGATGGACGGGCGGATCGTGTGGATGCGGGAAGTGGAGTTGCAGCCGGAGCCGGNNTGGTTATGGCCCGGCGACCCAGAGGGTACCCCGGCCGTGCCCTTGTTACAAATCAGGGCTCAGCGGGGTTTTGTTGCAGTCCGTGGCGCGGGGTTCTGTTCATGCGACAAAAGTGGCAGCGGATGTACCGTGTGCGGGTTACCGCGGGGTGTTGATCCTGCTGTAACTTAGGACCCCGAAAGAGTACAATTTGGGTTACTGCTGACCCCGGGCGGAAGCGTTGGCGTGTCTTCCGTGCAGGCCAAGTGTACTTTCTGACACTTTGAGGAACGCTCGGGCGTCTAAGAAGCAGGTACAGGTTTCATGGAGGTCCAGCCGGGGGCGTCTCGTCCGGCGGGAAAGAGGAGTTCTGGTGAATTCAAGCGTTAAAACGATCATGTTTTGGGTCTTCATCCTCATCTGCCTGATCATGCTGTGGACGGTTGTCCAGAAGAGCGCAAGCATGGGCAAGGATACGGAGATTCCGTACTCCGACCTGTTCGACAAGGTGCAGAACCAGCAGGTTCTGGATGCGAGCATCCAGGGCAACGAACTGCGCGGTCACCTGAAGACAGCGCCCAAGGATCAGTTCCACACCACGATTCCCGCGAACTATGAGGACCTTGAGAAGGCGCTTCTGGCCTCCAAGGTGAACTTCTCCATCAAAGAACCGCAGAACAACATCCTGCTTCCCTTGCTGTTCAACGTGGGTCCGTTCGTGCTGCTTGGCGCGATCTGGTTCTTCATGCTGCGGCAGATGCAGTCGGGCGGCAACAAGGCGCTCTCGTTCGGCAAGAGCCGGGCGCGGCTGCTGTCGATGCAGCAGAAGAAGATTACCTTCAAGGACGTGGCCGGCGTAGATGAGGCCAAGGAAGAGCTGAAGGAGATTATCGAGTACCTGCGCGAGCCGCAGAAATTTCAAAAACTGGGCGGTCGCATTCCGAAGGGCGTGCTGCTGGTTGGACCTCCGGGAACGGGCAAGACGCTGCTGGCGCGTGCTGTGGCCGGCGAGGCGAATGTTCCGTTCTTCTCGATTTCAGGTTCGGACTTTGTTGAGATGTTTGTAGGCGTGGGCGCGAGCCGCGTGCGCGACCTGTTTGANNAAGAACGCGCCTTGCATCATCTTCATCGATGAAATCGACGCTGTGGGCCGTCATCGTGGCGCAGGCCTGGGCGGCGGACACGATGAGCGCGAGCAGACACTCAACCAGTTGCTTGTGGAGATGGACGGTTTTGAATCGAATGACGGCGTGATCCTGGTGGCGGCGACGAACAGGCCGGACGTACTGGATCCCGCACTGCTCAGGCCCGGGCGCTTTGACCGGCGCGTGGTGGTGGGCCTGCCCGATGTGCGCGGGCGCGAAGAGATTCTGCGCGTGCATGTGAAGAAGGTTCCGGTATCGGACGATACGAATTTGAACGTGCTGGCGCGCGGAACACCGGGCTTCAGCGGCGCAGATTTGGCCAACATGGTGAACGAGGCTGCGTTAAACGCCGCGCGCGTGAACCGCAAGCAAGTGACCATGTACGACATCGAAGTGGCCAAGGACAAGGTGCTGATGGGCGCCGAGCGCAAGTCCATGCTGCTCACCGAGGAGGAGAAGC
>PLST01000449.1 GCA_003164255.1 Acidobacteriaceae bacterium
GGCGACTGGCTTGAATTCTCGCGCGGCCCTTACTCCGCGAAAGCCATCGAGCTGCGCACCATGTCGCATGGCGCCTGGCCCCCGCATCCTGGCTGGCACAACCCCTGGGTCTCGCTGCTCTTCTTCCTGAAAGCCGCAGAGATGGATGTAACGGCCGCGGCGTGGGGCAATATTATGCTCTTCTTCGCCACGGCCGGAACCCTTGGCGCGTGGCTCGTTGCGCGCCGTCGCGCCTTCTCCTGGGCACTTTTCCTGTGGCTGCCGCTCCCCTACTACGCATATTCCGTCGCTTACAGTTCAGTCCCCATTTTTCTCCCCGTCTGGTGGCCGCACTCCTGGTACAACACCCGCTACGGCATGGAACTGCTGCCTGCGCTCGCGCTTGGACTCGGCTTTGTTGCGCGGCTGATCATTGGTGCGGTGCATGACTTCAAGCCGGCCTGGGCAAAATTGGCAGCCGCCGCCCTGTTCGTTCTCGTCGCCCTCAACGCCGGTCAACTGCTTCGCGAGCGCCCGCTGGCTTACGTCGAAGGCACAAAGAATATTGATGCCCACCGGCCCTATCAGCTCGCCATCCCGCCCGTGCTCCGTTCGCAACTCGCAGAACACCCCGGCGCCATCTGCCTGATGGAAACTTCGGTCGATCCCGAGATCGTTGCGCTCACTGGAATTCCGCTGCGCCAGACCATCAACGAAGCCGACCTCTCCATTTGGGACGAAGCCTTAAAAGCGCCCGCGGCCCATGCCTCCATTGTCCTCGCCTTTGACGGGGATCCGGTCGACCGCGCCGTCAAGGCCCACCCTGAAGGCCTGACCGCCGTCGCTCATTTCACTGCGCCGGGGCAGCCCTCGGGAACAATGTACGTCTCCGGTACTCCTCAGTCGTCCAACCTCAACAGTGGCCCTGCGTCGGTGGTAGCATCGGGCAAGGCCACAATGTAAACCGGGCTTCTGCGCCACGAGCGCGGCCAATCAACCGGAACTGGCAAGCTTGTTTCGGCCCGTTCCAACAGCAAGCGCAGCACTGATTCTCTGGAGGAAGATTGATTCCCTTTACCAAAGCCCACGCCTGCGGCAACGACTTCCTGATCGTGACGGAAGAGGCAGCCGCGGGGTACGATTGGGCCGCTCTTACGCGCCGCCTGTGCGATCGCAACACCGGCATCGGCGCGGACGGCATCGAGTTCTTTGCCTGGACTGAATCTACGTCGTCCGGCAAAAAATCCGGCCGCATCCGCCTCCACAACGCCGACGGCTCCATCGCTGAAATCAGCGGCAACGGCACGCGCTGCGTGGCTGCGTGGATGGCTGAAGCAATCGACGCGCAACCCGGCGACGAACTTGAAATCACCACCGATGCCGGACTGCGTATTTGTCACATCGAAGCGCGCGATGGCCAGACTGTCGAGGTCACAACCGGCATGGGCGTGCCCAGCTTCGCGCCTCATACGGTCAAGCTGACCGATGGAACTGACATCGTCGGCCTCGAAATCTCCACCGGCAACCCCCACTTCGTCATCGTCGTGCACAACCCGGAATTCACCGTCCACCACAAACCCTGGCAGCAGATCGGCGCCGAGATCTGCGTCCACAAGGATTTCCCGCACCAGACCAACGTGGAATTTGTGCGCATCGCCGGCGAGCGCGAAATTGAGATTCGCATCTTCGAGCGCGGCGTCGGTCCCACATCCTCTTCGGGCACCGGCTCGAGCGCCTCGGCAACCGCCGTGCTCGCTTTGCGCCAATGCCTTTCCCCGCTCACCGTCGTCGCTCCCGGCGGACCGCAGACGGTCGCGTGGGACGGCCCCGGCGCTGAGCTTCGCCTTACCGGACCCGCGGCTCTCATCGCGCGCGGCGAGGCCTGGTAATGTCCACAGGGCCCCTGTCGCTCCTCCGTCCGCCCGCAGTGGCTGCTGGCTCAGGTGTTAGCGTCATCGCCCCCGCCTCCTTTGCCCAGCCTGATCGACTTGAGCGCGGCCTCGAGGCCCTGCGCATTCTCGACTTCGCCCCCCGCGTTGGTACTTCCGCGCAGACCCACGGCCCGCTCTACTTTGCCGGAACCCGAGAGCAGCGCCTCACCGATCTGCACGCCGCATTCGCCGATGAAGACACCAGCGCCGTCCTGTGCCTGCGAGGCGGCTATGGCTCCAACTACTTGCTCGATGGTCTCGATCTCGAGCTGATCGCAAGCCATCCCAAGCCTCTCTTTGCCTACAGTGACCTCACAGGCATCCAACTGCGCCTGCTCGACGAGCTTGGCCTTCCCGCCTTTCACGGGCCCATGGTTGCAGCGGATTTCTATCTTGACGACGGTGTCGATCTGCTCAGCTTTCACGCCGCTCTCGCCGGCAAGCCATACAGTGTGGGCTCAGCGGAAGGCATGCGCGCGCTGAAGCCCGGCAACGCCGACGGCGTTCTCTACGGTGGCTGTCTCAGCATTCTCGTCTCGCTGCTTGGCACCAGATTCGAACCGCGCACAGAAGGCAAGCTGCTGTTCCTTGAAGACACCGGCGCCAAACCTTATCAAGTGGACCGCATGCTTTGGCAACTGCGCGAGGCCGGCAAACTCGACGGCGTCCGCGGCATCATCTTCGGCGAAATGCTCGATTGCGTCTCCCCCGGCGCCCAGCCTGAACTTTTGGAGGAAACAATCTTGAGTGCACTGGAGGCCTTCGACGGGCCCATCGCCATCGGGCTGCGCAGCGGCCACGTATCGAGGCAAAACGTAACGCTGACCTTCGGCGTTCAGGCCGGGCTTGTCGTCGGCGACGAGACCTCCCTCGACGTCCGTGAATCGGCGGTCAAGCCATGAGTGAGGCGCCCAAGCATATCCATCTCAGCGGCATCTGCGGCACGGCCATGGCGTCACTCGCCGGCTTGCTTCAGTTGGAGGGCCATCGCATCACCGGGTCTGACAAGGCAGCCTATCCGCCCATGAGCGAACTGCTCCACGAGCTTGGCATTCCCGTCATGGAGCCGTACTCCGAGGAAAATCTCTCGCCCGCGCCCGATCTTGTCGTCATCGGCAACGCGCTCTCGCGCGGCAATCCTGAAGTGGAGCGCATCCTCGACGAGCGCATTCCCTTCACCTCGATGGCCGCCTTGCTTCACGAAGAGTTTCTCAAGGGCCGCGAATCTCTAGTGGTCGCCGGCACTCACGGCAAAACCACCACCACCAGCATGCTGGCCTGGATCTTCCAAGTGGCCGCACGTCACGATCCCTCGCTTGAGCCATCCTTCCTCATCGGCGGTGTCGCTGAAAATTTCGGCTCCAGCTTTCAGCTGCGGCCCACCCGCACTTTCATCGTGGAAGGCGACGAGTACGACACCGCCTTCTTTGACAAGGGGCCAAAATTTCTCCATTACTTTCCTGACGCAATCATCCTCACCCACGTTGAATTCGATCACGCCGACATCTACACCGATCTCGAAATGGTCAAGACCGCTTTCAAGCGCCTCGTGAACCTGGTTCCGCGACGCGGACTCGTCGTGGCCTACGACGGCAGCCCCAACGTCACCGAGTGCGTCTCGCACGCGCTTTGCCGCGTCGAGCGTTACGGCTTTACCGCTGAAGCCGACTGGCGCATCAGCAAACTCCGCCAGGAGAACGGCGCAGCTGGAGTGCGCATGCGCTGGGAAGTCTCGCACGGCGGCGCGCTCTGGGCTGAACTCGAGATGCTAATGGCCGGCGAGCACAACGCGCTCAATGCCACCGCCGCTGCGGCGCTGGCCTTCTCGCACGGCATCTGCAAGGACGCAATTCAAGCCGCGCTTGCAAGCTTCAAGAGCGTCAAGCGCCGTCTTGAAGTGCGCGCCCAGGTGGCCGGCATCACGGTGATCGAGGACTTTGCGCACCATCCCACAGCCATCCGCGAAACCCTGCGTGCCCTTCGCGCCGTTTATCCGCAATCGCGCCTCTGGGCCGTGCTTGAGCCGCGCTCCAACACGCTGCGGCGCAAAGTTCTTGAGGATGACCTCATCGCCAGCCTTCGCCTCGCAGACAAGGTGGTGCTGGCAGGCGTCTACCAGCAAGAGCGCATTCCCGGCGCCGAGCGCTTGCACCCTGAGGACGTGGTCCAGACCCTCAACAACGATGGCCTCAAAGCCGAGTTGCTGCCCGACGCCCGCGCCATCGTCAACGGAATCGCTCCCCAGCTTCGTCCCGGCGACGTGGTCGCCATCCTCTCCAATGGCGGATTCGACGGCATCTATGAGAAACTTCCAGCGCGGCTCAGGCAGCTCCATCCCTGATCGCGGCAAACACTCCTATGCTCTTTTCTCTCATCTTCGTCGCCACCATGGTCGTCACCGGCATCCCCACGGCTCTGCTCTTCATTCCCTGGTGCTGGCTTACTGGCAACGTGCTGCCGCTCTACAAAGGCACGCGCTTCATGCTCTCCTCGAGTTGCCGCCTGGCCGGCGT
This sequence comes from Acidobacteriaceae bacterium, assembly GCA_003164255.1. GTDB lineage: Bacteria > Acidobacteriota > Terriglobia > Terriglobales > Acidobacteriaceae > Telmatobacter. The sequence continues at coordinate 4,424 of PLST01000449.1, forward strand.
GCGCTTTAAAACTGAAGGTCTTGCCCGCATCCCTCGCGACCGCGCGTGCATCTTCATGTCGAACCACGTCTCCAATCTCGACCCGCCCGCGCTCATCTCCCTCATTCCCGGTCGCACCTCGGCCTTCATGAAGCGCGCGCTGATGGAGTTGCCCATCCTCGGCACCGGCTTCCGCATGGGCGAATTCATTGCCGTCGACCGCAGCGGCAATGCGGCCGATGCCAAGCAAAGCGTTGCCGCCGCTGAACGCGTGCTCGCAAAAGGCGTGCACATTACCACCTTCGTTGAGGGAACCCGCTCGCCCGACGGCCGCATGCTTCCGTTCAAGAAAGGCCCTTTCTTCCTCGCCATGGACGCCGGCGCTCCTTGCATTCCCGTCTCCATCCACGGCACCGAGTCCATCATGGGCAAAGGCAGCCTGCGCATCAAGCCCGGCGTCGCCCATGTCGTCTTTCATGACCCCATCGACCCAACCGCCTTCTCCTCGCGTGACGAGCTCATGCAGGCCGTCCGCGCCTCCATCGCCTCCGGACTGCCCGAACGGATGCGAAACTAGAAGTTAGCCTTGCGCCTTTTTTTAAACTGATGTCTTGCTCTCTGGTGGAGCGCCCATGATCGTTTCGTTCTTCGTCATCGCCGTCGTCATCGCTCTCAGCATTCCGTCGGCGATCATCTTCCTCCCGCTGGCCGCCATCACCGGCAACCCCAGACCGCTCTACAACGTGGTCTGCTTCATCGTCCGCGTGGCCTTTCGCGCGGCCGGCATCCGCGTTCGTGTTGAAGGACTCCAGAACGTCCCTGAAGGCGAGGCTTGCATCTTCATGGCCAACCATGTCTCCAACCTCGACCCCCCGGGCCTGATTCCGCGCATCCCCGGACGCACCGCTGCTTTCACCAAGCGCGAGGTCTTCAAGCTCCCCCTGTTCGGTCTGGCCCTCAAACTCGGCGAATTCATTCCCGTCGATCGCAAAGGCAATGCAGCCACCGCCGAGGCCAGCGTGGGCGCGGCCAAGCGCCTGCTTGCCAAGGGAATTCACATCACAACATTCGTCGAGGGAGCCCGTTCGAAAGACGGACGCATGACGCCTTTCAAGAAAGGCGCATTTTACCTGGCGAAGGAATCAGGAGCCACTTGCATTCCGGTTTCGGTTTTCGGAACTGAGATGCTGATGGCAAAAGGCAGCTTCGCCATCAGCCCTGGCACGGCGCACTTTGTCTTTCATCCACCCATTTACCCGCGCAACTACGAAACCCGCGAAGAACTCATGCAAGCGGTACGCGCTTCCATCGCCTCAGGCCTGCCGGAGTGGATGCGGGGGTAGCGCATGTAGCTCTACCCGAAGGCGACCTTCGCCACGATCCTCATAAGCGACGAGTGTTCAAGAGGCTAATCCTCTGAAAGCTTGGCGAAGTACCCTAAATTTCAGAGCTGAGCCCTGGCGATGTCCATCATTTTTTACTCTTTCTTGATGCTCGCGAGGATGCCACCTTCGAAGAGGAGGTGGTACCCAGGATACTTGGAATCGATGGCAGTAAGAGCGATGCCGTGTAAATCGTACCAAGGTGGCAGTCCCATCTGGTACGCGATACCATTTCGCGCACCCTTGCTCCCATCCTCGAATAGCGTCTGCGCAACCTTTGAGGCTGAAATGGTCGGATCCAATTCGGCATGCCTATCGTAGTCACCAAAATACGCGATATGAAGTTCAACAGTGTGGGTCCCGATTTCATATCGAGCTTCGACGATTCCAAGCTTCGACAAGTATGGATCGCTTGCGTTCCACTTATCCGCGTAAAAATCATCAAGGGTTGTGACCCCTACTTTGTAGGAATCAAGCAGCGCGACCTGCCTTTGGATTTCCTGTGGATTGGGCATGATCGCCTTTTCTGCTTCCTTCCGGTCCCGAGCTTGCTTATTCAGTACTGACAGTCGATCCGCTGCAGCGCGGCTCACATCTCGATCCTGAGTCGAATCGTTAGAAATCGAGGTCAAGACCGAGGTATCCGAGATGAACGGTATTGCAGCTATTCTGTCCTTGGGGCGCTTTGTCGCCACTACTATTCTCGTGATCTCAGCGCACGCTCTCTGATCGCCGTTTTGACAGTCCCTACCGAGCGAGGGGATGTCCTTTGCAAAAGCTGTTGACGAACCTAAAATCGCCCAGGCCCAAACGAGATACATCACTTTTTTCTCGAGATGATTCACGCTCACACACCTCAGTCTGACCGAATAAATTCCGCCGGGATTGTAGCATCAGATCGAAAGGAATCTCAACCTATCCACTGCAGGTCTGGTCCTCGCGCCTGCAATGGACGCAAGCCTAGGGCCCGGGAATTGCGCATCTCGCAAACGAAAAACCCAAAAAGCGCACTTGAGAACTGTCCCACTTCCAGAAGGAAAAAACGCAGTGGAGAGTTGCGCATCCATTTTGAAATTGATCGCGACCTGCGCTACTGGATCATCGCGTTGTAGCCGNNGCATACCCGCGCTTGCGCAGTGCTGTTGAGAGCACATCGGCGTCCTCCTGGTGTGAAACAGCGGCAATCTGCACCATCAGCTGCACCGGCGGCGGAAGCACGGCGTGCATGCCTGAATCGCTTGAGGGCAATGGGATGTTCGACCCAGGAAGCGCCGGACGGACCTGCTGCGGGCTTGCGCTCGTCCCGGCCTGAGCTGCAGTAGGCGTAGAAGCGGCCGGATCGCTCGCGGCAGGTTGCGATGCGTTGACCGGTGTGGCAACCATCGGCGCGGGCACCGGTATCCCCGGCGGCGCCGTGGCCGAGGGCTTTGCCTTTGCTCCATTCGTCTGCAGGCCGGCCTGCCCACCGGCTGCAGCCAGTTGGCTGGTTGCCGGCTGTCCCACGCCGCGGCCTACCTCGTAACCAAGCCCGAAAAACGCCCCGCAAACAAGCGCCAGCCCAAGGAAGAGCAGCAGGAGCGTGCCCGTCCCCAAGGTCAGTTCCGTATCGCGCAGGGGCCTTTGCCGCTCCACTTTCTCGTCTTCGTCGTCAAAAGCTCCCCTCATGCACCTTCCTTGTCGCTACTTTTTTTCAAGCGCGGCCTTGGCTGAGTCGCCCATCTTGCTGAACAGTTGCATCATCTCGATCGGAAGAGGGAACACGATGGTCGTGTTTTTCTCAACACCGATCTCGGTCAGTGTCTGCAGGTAGCGTAGCTGGATGGTAATTGGCTCGGTGGCCAGCAGGGCTGCGGCGTCCACCAGCTTCTGGGCGGCATTAAACTCGCCTTCGGCATGGATGACCTTCGCACGACGTTCGCGTTCCGCCTCGGCCTGCTTG
>PLST01000036.1 GCA_003164255.1 Acidobacteriaceae bacterium
CGGTTGTCGTTTAGATGGTCATCCGGAAGTTAGGCTCCCGTTGGAGCCCCGTCGGTTGATGAAGCAGATGCCAGTCCGGGGCTTTCGCTCCTTCTCTCAACGCTCCAGATGGACAAAATCCCTGGGTCGCATCAACTGTTCAAGGTACCGTGACTTCATTTGCTTGCTCGCCATGATTTGCTTGACCGGAGGGAGTTTCAGAATCACTCCAAGAACGGCGGCCATGGCGCGATGATTCCAAAGCGCCTGATTGTCAAAGATCAGGTTCTGAAGTTGGCCCCGTTCAATGGCCATGAGCACGGCACGATGGGCAGTGGTGACCGGGGTGATCACACGCGTCTTCCGGAATCTGAGCCTGATCGCGCGATTGGGACATGTCCGTACGCAGACGCCGCAACCCAGACAGAGGGACTCGTCGATCCGCGCCTTTCTGCGCGTAGGCCTATGCGGGTCGCCAGCAGACACGAGTCCCATGGCCTCCACTGGGCAGGCCGTCACGCACTTGCCGCAGCCGTTGCACGAAGCCGCAGTGATTTCCGGCAGGAAGTTGGTGGTGGCGATGGGGTTTAGGACAGCGAAGCGTTTGGCGGCGAGCATAGCCTCGCAACAGCATCCGCAGCAGTTGCAGATGAACGCCACCTTCTGTTGTACATTTTCGCCGCACTGCACGAGGTTGTGCGCCAGAGCCTCGTCCAGCAGGTCCATGCCTTCTTTTGCATCAACCTTGCGCGCAATGCCGTGTTTGATCAGCGACTGCGCCGTCCCACTGAAGGTCATGCAGATGTTCATGGGGGCATCGCAGGATTTCCCCATGTGCTGCATCTTATGCCGGCAGTAGCAGGCTCCAACTCCCATATGAGAGGCCGTGTGGATCACCTCGCTGGCTCTTTCGTAGTCCATCACCGTCAGCGTTTGGTCCGTAGCCAGAGCCTTCTCATTGACAAAGACGCGGCCCAGCTGCGTTTCGCCCCCGGTAAAGAGGTTCTTAACAAAATCTTCTTCCACGTTCAGGTACTGGTAAAACAGCTCGGCCAGCAGCTTTTGATCGTATCCGTTGCCCAGGCGCATCATTGAGAATTCAAAGAAGCCCGCCATGGGCGGAGGCAAGACAAAGATCTGCTCCCCCCGCACCTCCATGTCAAGAAGCATCCCGCGCGATGCGAGCCCCTCAAGAATCTTTCGCGATTCAGCAACCGGTTTCTTCCATACCCTTGCCGCCGCTGCAACATTGAAGGGTTTGATAGGAAGCAGCGCCACCAGCGCTGCTTCGTCTTTGGTAAACAAGACCTCCAGTATCTGGAAGAGAAGCTCGGAAGGCGGCGCTCCTTGCGGAAAACGGTTGAGCCGGTCCGATAGTGCCAGGTAGCTATTCCTGAGAGTCACATGAGCCATTAAACGCCTCTGACAAGCGAGGATTGTGAAGGCCAATTATATGCGCGCACACACCGGCTCACGCATTGCTGTCAACAGCCAATCCATCCCTGACACGACCAAGTCCTGTATATCGCTTTTGCGTTTGCGCATGTAATTGGCGCCTTTCTCTACAGGCTATTGGGCACTATCCGTTCGCTGAACATCTTTCGTTGTCAATCCTGCTATGCCACAAGGATAAATAACTCGAAGAACAACCAGAAGCACATGACTGCCTGGACGAACATCCCAAAGGCACCATTGTGATCACATTACTTCAGCTAGCGACGAGGGACTGTTCTGATTTGGACGGTTTTGTCTCGGGTACTGTTGCTAGCCTTGGCGGTTGTATTGCCACCTCCCGGCGCCGAACGACGCAACGGGCCGGCCCGCCGTGCCGGACCATATCCTTTCTACGCAAAGCCACTCGCGTAACAGCTGTCACTCGAGCATTCACGGTTCCAACGTCAGCGACTTCTTCCTGAACCCCAAGCAGAGAACGGGCAAGCATTGACCCGGCAGACGGAGATAAGGAGATGTCTCAGTGGGTCACTAATGTTTCCTACGGCCTATGTAGTTAGTTGCTTCTCCGAGCGATTCAGCCTGTCTCACAACGCATAGGTTTTCACACAGCTTCTTCTGAAGAGTTTCAGCCAATTGTTTCAATGCGATAGCGCGGATGAAATGGAAGGCCTTTCGGTACAAAAATGCGGTCATACTCAATCTTCAGGCGTGTCAAAAGGCCTCAGCCGGAGTTCAAGATGCGTCAACCCTTTTGACACAAGGCTCGCAGTGTTTGAACAACCGCATGATTGCAACTTCCGCCTGTCTCACTCCAGAGATGTTTTTGGGACCCCAATGAGCGCATAATCGCCATAAGCTCACCGACAACAGCGCTTGAACCGCATGGACGAATAGTCGGCTACGCGTCCACATGGTTTCTAACCCGAGCTCAACATTGGAATTCACTTCTCTTGGTAGCCGGTTTTACGGCCACTTGCCGAGAACGCTGATCGACTGGAATGGCTCAATGAGTGCGTTGGCCTGTTGTCATCAACCGATGATCATGGCAAGGCATCTCCAACACCGTGACGCTGCACACTGACAGCGAATGTGGGCACAGGCTAATACGGTCTGTGGAGGTGTGGCCCTGCCAGATCAAGCTGCTGAGGTACTTCGCGATCGAATCCCATACATCCTGTTTGGTACGGTTTTTCTGTTTATCGGGTTGTGCGTCTGCGGCATCGCCGTGATGCGGCGCCGGAGCGGGGGGACATTCTTCACCTGGCTTGGAATCTGGAGTGCGATTGAAGGAACCGAATACCTGTTTGGTTCGTTGGCTGACCTCGGACTTTTGCCGCATTGGCTTTTGGCCAGCCTTCCATACGTCGGCAATGTTTTGTCGTTCTCGGTCGTGGTGATTGCTTTGCTGGCCTTTCTCGACCTAAGCCGGGACAGACTACGACTCTTCCTTCAAGGAGCGATTTTGGCGGGTCTCGCGATTGCTGTGGTAGGCATTGCCCTTTTCCTGTTCACCGGCTCTTCGTTCAAAATCATGCCTTACAACCATCTGCTTGCAGCAATTTCGATCACGGCGATGGCAATCGTCGTGGCTGTGCCAAAGCTCAGTCGAAGATTCCTCATCCTGCCCAATCGCACTGTCCTTTCTCTAGGCATCCTTGTATTCGCTTTGGAGGCGGTTTACGGCAACTTGTCGCTTCCACTGAGGCTCCCGAGTCCGCCCGAGATCCTAGACCCGCTGGGGTTTGCTGTCCTCCTATTCTGCTTTGGATATGTTGCCGTGCAGAGCCTGGAAACGAGTTCGTCAACCTCCGCAAGGTTTTGAAAGCGTGTAGACATGTGGGTAACACCGTCTTCTCTTGTACGTTTCCTTAGACAGCAAGCCGTTTACCTCGCGATCTCTGCAATCGCGGGAGCCGTCTTCTGGGCCATTGGACAGCAGATCAATCCGCTCACCGTCTTGGTCTATTCGATTGCGATTGGAAATACTGTGGTGCCTGTAACGCAGAGGTTGCGCCGGTACTATTCTGAAAAGCCATTTCCTTACAATTGGTTGTTCTTTCTCGCGATCCTGCTCGTTCTCCTGATACCGGTTTACGTCGTGTCGTCGGTGGTCGTTTGGATTTTTGCGCCACCGACGCCACAAACTTTGGAGCATCTGCTCAGAACAGGCTGGAAATTTCCAGTACTGGTCACATTTGTTGCGGGCGTGCTGTTTTTTCTTTACCAGACCACAAAGGAGAAGCTTGAGCGGCGTAATACCGAACTGCAGCGCTCGGTGGATCTCGGTACAGCGCAGCTTGAAATGCAGGAGCAGGAACTGCAACGCGCGCGGGAGATACAGCAATCGCTTCTGCCCAAGGAGATTCCGCAACTGCCTGGATTCGAGGTTGCGGGAATATGGCGTCCGGCTCGCGCGGTCAGCGGCGACTACTATGACGTCTTCAAGCTGGGCAGAAATAAACTAGGCATTTGCGTAGCAGATGTTGTTGGCAAAGGGGTCTCGGCTGCACTGTTGATGGCGAACGTGCAGGCTGCCGTTCACGCCTTTGCGAGTGAATCGGAGAGCGCGGCATGGCTATGCGGGAAGGTAAACGCACTGCTTTATGAAAACATTGCCGTCGGGAAGTTCGTCACCTTCTTCTATGGGGTGCTCGATGGCAGTGCACGGACCCTGCAATATTGCAATGCCGGAAGTCCTCGCCCGGTCCTCTCCTCTCGTGGCCAGACCCGGATGCTCGAAGAGGGTGGCGCTGTCCTGGGCGTCTTTCCCTCGTGGACCTATGAGGATGCGACGGTCGACTTGCGGCCGGGAGACCGCTTATTCCTCTTCACGGATGGAATCACGGAAGCATCCGACGCGGACGAGCAGGAGTTTGGTGAAGCAAACGTTGCGGAGTTTGCACGAACGAACTTCATCCGCTCAGCTGGCGAACTGAACAACCGATTGATCGCTCGTGTTTCGAGTTTCTGCGGAGACCATTTCCAGGACGACGCAACTCTGGTGGTGATTGCCGCCAACTAGAGTCAATTGATGATTTATCGCCTAATCACTCATCGAGGAAGCGCATTCCACATGGGCGAATAGTCGGCTTTCCGGACAAGTGGGCTTCGGCTCAACTGTTGACTTCAGCCCAATGCGCGATCCCAGGACCGACACGGTTTGAGAAGACCGTCAAAGGGAATCGCAAAGCCCTCCAGGCGCAATTGGCGTTTGCCGTTACCGATCCTTCTATAGATTCGAAACAATCGACACCGCCTTCCTGGCCTTCCGTCGCCTCACACTGATCGTTGAGGCCCTGACATTAATGTGAACGCGCCCTAATTTCAATTGCGCGAGGCAGAAACGAGATCTATGGGGAAACCATTTCGATTTCAGATTTATTACATATATGCTGTCAGTTATATGGTATGCTATATACGTGCCGTTGGTGATGGTGGAGATGGGGAATAGGCGTAGAAAAAGGGCGGCGCAAAGTGCAAATGTTCGCCGCAGAACGAGTGGAGGGGCTTCGCTCATACCAGGCACAAAAACATAACCGTGCGGGGCATTCTGGAGAAAAGTTGGTTGGCGGTCGCATTGAGGCAGGCTTGGCGAAGGCGGGTTTGTAGGCGTCCTGCAAGAACATAATCTGGCGGACAGTTCCTGAAAAAAGCAAATGAGGATTCAATCAAATATGAGCACACAATTCCTGACTGAAGTCGAAGTGGCGCAACGAACGCACATCAGCCTTGCCACTCTGCGCCGGTGGCGGCTGGAGAACCGTGGGCCGATATTCCGCAAATTCGGTTCCCTAGTTCGTTATGCCGAGGAGGAGCTGGCCCGATGGGAGCAGGCCCAGCCAAGCGGCGGCGAGAATATCGCCAAACGATTCATGCACCAGCCCGTGAAAAGCATTGAGCCGCTCGGA
>PLST01000609.1 GCA_003164255.1 Acidobacteriaceae bacterium
CAGGTTGAAGTCGTTGGTCACGACCTTGGCCTCCCATTTCTTGGCCAACTCGAGCAGCTTCAGGTCCACCTCGCGGATGGAGGGAAAGTCGTCCGGCACAATCTGCACCAGGACCTTTTCATTGGACTGCATGCGCTGAAGCATATCCAGGCCGCGGCGTCCGCGCTGGCGCTTGGAACCGTCGGTGGAATCGGCCACCACCTGGAGTTCGCGCAGCACAAACTCGGGCACCACCAGCATGCCGTCAATAAAACCGGCCTCGGCGATGTCGGCGATGCGGCCATCGATGATGACGCTGGTATCCAGCACTTTGGAGCTGCGCCGTGAGGGCTTGTCGCCGGAGAACACCGTGCCCAGCGCCGTCGGGCTCAGCAGGTCGCCCTTGCTTGCGCCCACCAGCAGGCCCACGTAGGTCATGAGCAGCAGCACGAAGATCTGTAGCACGGCGGAGTTGGTTCCGGGCAGCGGCGCCGAACGCAACACGAGACAAAAGAGCGCCGCGCCAATAATGCCGAGAACGCTACCAACCACGGCGCCAATCAGTCGCCGCAGCGTGAGCGCACGCACGCGCAGTTCGAAGACAATGACTGCGCCGGCCGCGGCCGCGCCAATCGCTGCGCCTTCCCAACCTGTCTGGATGCCGAACGGGCGAAGGAAATAACAAACCGTGGCAAACAGAATGACAAAAAGAAGACGTAAAACCACCAGGTCCATAAGGGCCTTCTTTCAACCGGCGGCAGTCTTTCACCGACGGCCCTATGACATGAAGGCGAGTATGAGCAAATTTATGCACCATCGTCAAGGAGATAAATACAGGGAGCAAGGGAGCCAGGGAGCGAAGGAGCCAGGAAGCAAGGGAGCAAGGGAGCAAGGGAGCGAGGACCGGGAGCTGAACCCTCTGCTCTTCAGTAACTGCGCGCGGGTCTGAAGACCCCACACTTTAGACGGCCAGGAAGCCGACGCTGAAGGGTTTTTCTTGCTCCCTCGCTCCCTCGCTNNGCTCCCTTGGTCCCTGTCTCTACGACGCCGCGGCCAGCTCGTTTACCGGCATGAAGCGCTGCGCGCCTTTGCGCGGGCCGCGTTTGCGCGCACTCATCATCTTGATGCGCTCCAGCAGCTCTAGCGTGGAGCAGTTTTTCCTCACCAGCACGGCGTCGGCCACGTGAAGCTCGCCGCTCGCCGCCTGGGCATCGCCGAGCAGAATCATGGGCACGTAGCCTCTCATGCGCTTCAGCCGCTCGACAAGCTGGCCTCCGCTCATTTGGGGCATGCAGCTGTCGGCCAGCACAAGGTCAATCTGGGGCGCTGTGGCAAAAACCGCGATCGCCTCCTGGCCGTTCGAGGCGGCCAGCACGCGATAACCGTTGGTCGCAAGCATGAACTTGAGCACGGAGAGCTCTTGTTCACTGTCGTCTACACAGAGAATCACTTTCTTCGGACGCATGATGTGGGGACTGCTCCTTACAGCAATTTTCCAAGGCTATTCAGGGCAACAAAAATCCTCTACCGCTCAAATTGCGGCTCGATGTTGCCGTAGATTAGGGCGATGGCCGTGAATGGGGCAGACAATATTGCTTCGGATCACGCTTCGCGGCTTGCCCTGCGCGTGAACCGCAACCTTGGAGGTGCGTTCATTTGCGCTACGGGGCAACCTGCTCGCGTTCCTCTGCGGGTCAGCCTTGCTTCGCGGTCGTTTGCTCAGCGTTTGGGCGCATTCATAGACTCTCAAAAACGCGCCAGTGAATTGTCCTCAATGAATCGCAGAGTACGAGTCCTGGAGGTTTGTGGAAAGAGGGAAAGGCAGGCGAAGATGTTAGTGAAAATTCATCTGAAACAAGGGGAAAATCGTTAGAGCCAACACACACTGCAACTTGCGTAGATGAATTTCTGTTGAAAGCATGTGCATCACGGCAGGAAAAGCTGTCCTTTTGCCACAAGAATGGTGCTACCTGCCACGTGTACATCCGTGACCCTCGACCAATCTTTTTTTGCGGAGAGAAATAGATCGCTGGGACGCCCCACCTCCACGCCCTGGCGAACGTGCACGCGCGCACCTGAAGGCACTGCGCCGCGAGCTACCAGGTAGCTGATGGCGCAGCCGGCCGCCGAACCCGTGGCCGGATCTTCTCCACCATAAAACTGCATCCTCGCCTGCCACTTCGTGGGGTTCTCGTTTTGGTTGAGAGCACGTGCGAGCACATAGAACCACCGCGCACCGCGCTCGCGCAGCCATGCCGTCGCCGCATCCTGATTCACTTTGAGCCGCGCCAACGCCTCGAACTTCTTGAGCGCGACAATCGCAAACGGCGCACCCGTGGAAACCACTTGGGGCGGCAGCGCGGGGTCCATGTCCTCGAGGGCGAGACCCAGGAGCGGAGCCACTTCCGCCGCGTCCAGCTCCGCGCCAAACTCCGGCTCTCTCTGCGTCATTTCGCCAAAGATTGCTGATGAATCCGCGACAGCATCGGCAGCGTCCGGCCCAAAGCGCACCGGCACCGGCCCCACCTTAAGCGCCAGCGTCACAGTATCGCCCGCAAGAGCTTCCGGCGCGATCATCTTAAGAACGCTGGCTGTGCCCAACGTGGGATGGCCCGCGAAGGGCAGTTCCTCCGCAGTGGTGAAGATACGCACGCGCACGCCTTCCGCGCGCTCCACCTCAGCCGGCCTGCGCTCAACAAACGTGGTCTCAGAGAGATTGAACTCGCGCGCAATGGCCTGCATCTGTTCGGTCGTCAGGCCGCACGTGTTCAACACCACCGCCAGCGGATTGCCGGCCAGCGCAGTCTCGGTAAAGACGTCCACAACGAAGTAGTCGAGATTGGTAGGAAGGTTCGCCATCGCGCCATGCGCTCTCAGGCTCTAGTGTACGAAAAACCCGCGCGACAGAGTTGTGGAAACGCGCATCCGCGAACCGTGGAGCCTCGCGCAGCCGGCGTGCAACACAACGGCTAGTTCCAGCACGAGAGAACTGATCACTGACCACTGTTCACTGACGACTGCCTTACAACTGGATCAGCGGCCGGGGAAGCCGCGGTCTGGCGCGATCCAGGAAGATTCTCATGCGCAGGGCTTCGGCGCGCTCGACGGCCACCAGGCGCATCTGCCGGCGGACGTGATCGATGTCGTTGAGCCGGTCCAACTGTGCCTCGTCGTACGCGGCATCCCGTTCCAGGCGCGAGATTCTCTCTTCAACCGTTTGACGGAATCGCGGGCTGATCTCGAAGCCTTCTTGAGCGGCGCAATCGGTGGTCATGGCAGACACCTCGGAGCGGGATTGCTTGAAGTTGCGGATTATTTCCGCCGCGGCCTCAAGTTTGTCTCATTGGTGCCGATACTAACGAAAGCCGAGTGTCTACGCCAGATTACGGTTTCCCGCAACTTCAGTAACGAAGTGTCCGAAAAAAAGACAATGGCTAGTTCTCAGAGTTCAGAGCGCAGATTGCTGCGCGTGTGCGGAAACCACTGATCACTGACCACTGTCTTTGATAATTCCCAGCTGCACCTGGACTCCACTCTCAATCTCGATCTCCTTTTGCCGCGCCAGAAATACGCCGGAAGCGGTACTGTTGCCTGCCAGCATCACGCCCGGAATCCCTGTGGGGTGCGGAACGGCGCGCGCTGCCCCAACCTGATGCGCGCCGGTCGACTCACTCGGGTCGCCACGTCCGGCAGGCTGCATGGCTCCCGCTTGGTTCGGATCGGTATTGGCACCCGCCCGATCTCCGACCGAGGTTGTGTTTGCAGACGTCCTTTTCATCGCATCCGACAGATAACCCGGTTGCCCGCCACCATTGCGGCCGCCCCCTCCGCCGCCGCTTGATGAACTCATCCCTGCCGTTGGGTCCTCGATAGCCAAAGGGTTCTCATCCGAATAACTCTGACGAGGGTACGCACTGCGGATCAAGGTAAAGATCGCGATGCTTTGTCCGTTCTTGAGCTCCGCATGGTCGATGGCAATGGCGAGTTCCGTAATGCTATGGGTTGCATCGCGCGGCTGCACCTGGGTGATGTGACCCACCAGGCGCGTCCCCCGCGGAATCACGGTTCCATCGGCAGTTTGCACTTTATCGTTCGTTTTGAGAACCACGCGATCGCCCAACTTGGCTGTCTTCGAGTCCAGCTTGTTCTCGAGCTCGCAGGTCACTGTACTCATCTCCCAGGCGTGCGATGCGGACGCATCGCCGAAGTCCATATGGCCTTGCGGTGCGTAGACTTCTTTTTGCGGGGCGTCTACGCCCTCCTGCTGCGCCATCAGTGGAGTGCTTACTGCGGCGAGCGCTATCGCTAAGAGACTGGCCGTCTTCATCCGATCTACCCCCGTTCACTAGCCGGGACAGATCCCATCCACCTCGTGCGGCGTGGACTGCCCGTCCTCCAGAGTGACTCCCAGAAATGCAAAAAGCAAGCGCAAATGATCTGCCGGAATGTCTGGGTCGACCCCTTCAGGCGCAGTGCAAGTCTCGGACCCGGCGGGCAAGCAGCAGATTCTGTTGGAGGCTTATGAGACGCTGCGAAACGTCGTGGAAAATGCATGACGCAAGGCTAAACGATCCGCGCAGGGGCGTTTCTTTCCGACAACTACAATCCCCCCAACCGAGGGCAAAAATCAAAGGCGAGTCGGGTATGTAACTAACGAGTAGCCGGCGATACGCCAAAAACAATAGTGATGTGATGTAATTGCCGTGTAGGAAAAGATACTGACGATGGAATTTCTTTGCACAAAGAAGGCCTACCTGGCCTTCTCATGGTGCGCGTGGATCGTAATAACCTCGAGTGCATACCTCCTCTTCGAGTTCTCACCACTCTTCCCAGACACATCGGTTTTCTCTCTTTATGGGGCGATCTCATATGGCCTCGGCTTATTGCTAAACACTATTGACCCCCCCGTAGCCCTCATCATCTGGCTTGGAATGGGTATACATTGTGTTTGGTTCTACCGCCCTCGAACGGCGGTAAAGATAGGCTGGGTCGTCTTAATGCTCGTGACCGTCTGTTTTGGCGCCACTCTTTATTTCTTCGCAGTGTATCGAAAGCAAATGATTGCAAAGTGTAAGCCTGCATGACGGCTTCTCGTCCAAAGCGAACTAGGCGGATTGGGGTCGGGAAGTGGCGCAATCAAAGTCGGGATGAAATCTGGTACGGACCGAACTAATTCCCCGGCGACGGTGCGAAGTAGCCTTTACGCACCTGTACTTTCAGATTCTGGTCCGCGTCGCCATGGCATTCCACTGCAACCTTGCGGAAGGCGCCGTCCAATTTCGCGTTATTGGAGGTGTAGCTGGCCACATACTGCGTGCGCAGCTCATCCTGGATCTGCTGGAATGCCGCATGCAGCTTGTCTCCCTTGTTGCCTACGTCAATCAACCGCCCACCGGTCTCGTCCGAGATGCGTTTGGCGGGCGAGTAGCCGTAATAGCCCTCACCCTGGCTCCAGTACATTTCGCGATCCGCGCACAGGATTACGTAAATGATGACGTTGTTCCGGTTCGCCGCCGCAATGGCGTCGCCAATCTTCTCGCGGCTGCCCTCATCCTCGCCGTCCGTCAGGATGATGATGGCCTTGCGCCCGGTCTCCTGGT
>PLST01000014.1 GCA_003164255.1 Acidobacteriaceae bacterium
AGTCTCTCAAGAATACCGTAAGTCTATGATAAATAAGCGAAATTGAGCGTAATGTCGGATATTCACAAGTGGCTGCCCATCAGCAATTTAGCTCAATTATCCGTAATCAAGCCAAACTGATGTCTGTACCCGAACTTGTACCCGAAGCTCGAAGACTTCTTTTTCCAAATGCTTGCAAATCCAAGCGTGAAATACTCCCACTTGGTGGTCGAATCAAATGTGCCCCGATGGACATCTCTAGCCGCTCAAGAAAAGCGTTGCTGCTACACTCAGTCTGTGCATATGTTGCACAAGAAATACAAGGCGAAGGGGTTCGCCTGAACCGCTGCTCTTCCAAAACCTAAGGAAGATCGGCTGATGACCCCTGACGAGGTTTCGTCGGGGCGTCTTGCCCTATAAATCCTCGTCAGAATTTGAGTTCGCATGATCTGGTTCAGCGGTGTTCGTGCGCCTGAATGCTGAGGAGTTTATGAAAATTGTCATCGTTTCCGATATTCACGCGAATTTGGCAGCGCTAGAAGCCCTGCCCGAGCGGGAATTTGACCAACTCTGGTGTATCGGCGATTTGGTGGACTACGGACCAAGGCCTCATGAGGTGGTCAAGTGGGTGAACCGAACCTCGACGGTCACCGTTCGCGGCAATCATGACAATGCCGCTGGGTTTTCTGTAGATCCAATGTGCTCACCGTCCTTCAAGAGACTTGCAGCCGAAACCCTCCGTTTCACTCAGGAAGTTTGCACGGAAGATGACTTCGCCTTCCTTAGGGCTCTTCCAGAACACTATGAAATCGAGACGGACTCGACCAGGTTTTATCTGGTTCACGCCTGCCCGACAGACCCCCTGTTCGGCTATTGCCCAGAACACTCGGATCGCTGGGTAGAGGAGGTCGCGCGAATCGATGCCGATGTGCTCATTGTCGGCCACACGCACACTCCGTTCATTCGGAGCATTGGGAAGACTACGATCGTCAATCCAGGAAGCCTTGGTCAACCAAAGACCGGGCGTCCTCTTGCCTGCTATGCGGTATGGGAGGATGGCACGATTTCACTCAAGGAGTATCCCTACCCGCTAAGAGAGACGGCCGAACAGATCCGTCTGATGCCAATCTCCAACAACGATCAGGACGCATTGATCTCGGTATTGGAGACTGGGGCACTACCGACTGAGGGGCACTAGACGTGACGACGATCTCAACGACATCCACCAGGAATCGGCGGCCATGAATCTCAAAGATTACGAACAAGAGAAATTCGGGATTGGCGACATCATTCGTTCCGCGCAGGCAGTAATCAACAATGACGAAGTCCTGAAGGCCGAAAGCCGTGATCTGCTCACGCGGCTGGCAGAAGACCGATTCAATTTGATGGTTGTCGGGCGTTTCAGCCGCGGCAAATCGACCCTCATGAACGCCATCCTTGGAGGAAACCACCTCCCAACCGGCATTGTTCCCTTGACTTCCGTGATCACAACCGTTCGATATGGAAGCCGCAAGCAGGTCGTGATTAACTTCACAGACCGCAGTCTGCGACGCGAGGTGCCGCTTCCGCAACTCGCTGAATACGTAACTCAGCAGGCAAATCCGGGGAATGTCAAGAATGTCGCATTTGCTGAAATCGAGCTGCCGGTCGAGATCCTGCGCCGTGGGCTATTTTTTGTAGACAGTCCAGGGCTTGGGTCATCGATAGCTGAAAATACGCAGACCACGGAACGTTTCCTGCCTCAGGCAGATGCCTTCGTGCTCGTAACCAGCTATGAAAGTCCGCTGTCGGAAGAAGAGGATCGCATCCTGCACCGGATACGATTCACGAACAAACGGCTCTTTGTCGTCGTCAACAAGCAAGATACGGTCAGCGAAGGAGAGCGGAAGGACGCCCTTGCGTTTGTTCAGGAGCGACTGGATCGCTTTTCCTTCTCGGAGAAACCGCGCATCTTCTCCTTGTCTGCGCGACAGGGGCTGGATTCGAAGCAATCAGGCAATGCAGACCAGTTGGAGCAAAGCGGGCTCAGAGAGTTTGAGACAGAACTGATCCGGTTTCTGACCGAAGAACGCGCAGAGTCTTTCCTCTCCAACATGTATGGGCGGGTCGGTTCATTTCTCGCTCACACGTCAAGGCCTGAGGGCAACATAGAACTTGCGGATTCTTTCAGCTCGCTCGACAAGAGACTGCATGACCTGCGAGCAAGGGGTCTCGGCGAGGAAGCTCACGCGGGTCGAGCGACCGCCTTGAGAGACGGCACCAGCCTTCCACCTTTGCAAATCGAGAGACGCACTGGTTGCTGGATTTGTGCAGCAGTAGTCGACGCAATCTTCGCATTTCTGAGTAAGTATCAGTACGAGTTGACCATCAATCCGGACACGCAGCGGGAGCACGCCGAAAGGGGCGGATTCTGCCCTCTCCACACCTGGCAGTACGAGAACATCGCTTCTCCATATGGAGTGTGTACAGCGTACCCTAAACTCGCTCATCGCATTGCGGAGTTACTCGACCAACGGGCAGCCCTGATATCAGATGGCGACGTCTCTATCGGGGACCTGAAGGAAATTCTTGCAACGGCGAAGACATGTATCGTCTGCGAGGTCGGCGTCCAGGTGGAAGAGAGGACTGTAAAACTTGCCGCCGAGTCCGTGCTCGATGCGGTCGCCTCCGCCAAAGGGCGATTCGCGGCCTACTGTCTTCCTCATTTATCCCACGTTGCTGCTTCTTTAGGCACCGGGGAACCCATGCGCGAACTCCTTCGTGCCCATGCACAATTCTTGGAACGAACAGCCGAGGATCTGCAACGGTATGCGCTGCGGTACGATGCGCTTCGCCGACATCTGACCAGCGAAGAAGAGCGCAGCGCATCTCAATTGGCGTTGCTCATGCTCGCTGGCCACCGAAGTGTGAATGCACCATGGGATGCCGAGTTTATTCTCTGAAGGCGCGGAAATGATTGCCTCTACCAACTGCGATTCACGCCAATACCGCTTCGGGTTCCAAATCCGGGATGCGTCCGATTTTCCCAAGGATTTCGCGCTTTCGATACCGCCAGATGGTTGGCTTTCGGCGATCTTCATTCCCGGAGACACGGAAGCGCTCTGGAATACACCAGGGTATTCGCCGCGCATCTACATCCTTACTCGCGATGCTCTGATGATCTACACGCATCCTGCTACGAAAACTGAACCCTTTGTGGCTCCACTTGAACAGTTGATCGAGGTCGGAACGAAGAAGGCACTCCTATATGGCCTCCTTGAACTGTCCGCCGGGGGCGAGGTCCAAGGCTTTCGATACAACACACTTCACCAAAAACATCTCAGCAACCTTCTTCGCGCAATGCGGGCGGTGTGGTTGCCGCGGCATGAAACGGGGCTCGCAGTCCTTTCTCTCTCCACTCCTTCACAAGGCATGACGTTTCGGTGCTGGTGTGCACTGAAGGCCGAACTTGATTCCGATGAGGCACTGCTTGGAGTCTGCTGCCGTCCCGCAATCCATCCAAAGAAGAAAGGATGGTTTAGCGGTCCATCTCAGGACCTGCCCGCCGTGGCCATGGCAGTCACCGACCGTCGATTGATCGCGGTCTCGACCGGCGTGGAAGAGACGGACGACCTTTACGGAATCACGGTTCGATGCGTGCCAATCTGCAATCTGACCGCAGTCAACCTTGGTGATTTCGGCGACGCGTTGATGCTTTCTCTGAAGCTAAAGAGCGGGCTAGAGTGGAAGACTCTCTTTGAACGCGGCCAGAGTGTATCGACGGCGCAATACTGCGATCTTCTGGAACGAGTGGACCTGGGCTCGCGACATTTGGCAGTCAACATTTCACCATCGCGGTCGCCAGTCTGAATCGGATCGATTTTTCTGAGTTATCTGCGGCCCATGCAATAGTCCACGTACAGAATGTGAGATTTGATCTGGTCGCCGGCTCTGTATTGCGGGAGTTGCGCCATTTTCAACATCTTGAGAATGGCGCCTGGGTTGCCATCGCTCCACTCAACAAGCGATGACAACACCGTCTCCAAATTGGAAGCCCAAAGTTCGGTTCTTTCGGCTTCGCGTTGCGCGAATTCCAAAGCGACTTGCGGCGGAAAGTTCTTCACTTCCAATCGCTCCGCCTTGTTCGCGCAGAGAGGGCGCAGTGCGCCAATATCCTCCATGTGCGGTGATCGCGATGCAAAGATCACCGGCGTACGCCCGTAGTAGTGCAGATCCTTGATCATGCCCGTCACAACGCGGGAGGGGGCATCCAAATGATCGAGAACCATTAGAAAGGGACGGGTATCAAGAGCCCGGTGGACGATGCCCTTCAAGGAGGACGTGGAGAGATCAGCGATGTTTTCAGGAAGTTTAACTTTGCCGTCCGCGGAATGCAGCGCTTGTATCAGTGTCATGACAAATTCACGCGGCGATCTCATTTGCGCGATGTAGACCGCAAGCGGCTGGCTACCAACGAAGGTCTGAAGGAGGCGAGATTTACCCACTCCCTCGGAGCCATGCACCAGTAAGGATTTGCGAATCCTGGCCTGATTCCGAAGGCGCCCCAACTCCTCTTCGCGCTCAACAGTATTCAGATATTCAGGTGTCGGAACGCGTTGGACAGGAGTTGAAGGCATCGCTGTTGGATCTCTTTCTCTGAACGCACCTAACCGGCGTTGCTTTCCAAGTAGCGCTGATAACTGGCCCGGATGCACTCTTGCGCAGCATCCCGGTCTTTCCAACCGAGCGCCTTGGTGCGCTTGCCTTCGAGGTCCTTATAAACCGAGAAGAAGTGTTCAACCTCAAGCAGAAAATGACTCGGCACTTGCTTGTAGCTGTCAACGTCACCGAATCGCGGATTGCCTGTGGCGTAGGCCAGAACCTTCTCGTCCGGCACCCCTTGGTCCAGCATTTCGAAAACGCCAATCGGACGGACGGAACAAACGCAGCCTGGAAAAGTAGCCGAATCCGTCAAGATCAGAATGTCGAGAGGGTCGCCATCCTCGGCAAGGGTCTGGGGGATGAAACCGTAGTCTCCTGGATAATGAACGGGCGAATGGAGGTTTCGGTCCAACCGGAAGACATGAAGCTCCTTGTCATACTCATATTTGCTGGTGCTCTCGAGAGGAATCTCGATTACGGCAGTGACAATTTCCGGAACTTTGTCGCCAATGGGAAGATCAAGAAGACTGGTCAATTGTCCCTCTTTCGTCAAATCGCAGGGACAAATAGAAAAACCCCTGCGTAATCACAGGAGTCATCAGCCGTTCCATTTCGGAGGGCGGTTAATGGCGGATTCCTTCGCCAAATCAACTTGTAACATAGCCGGGTCAGTTGCTGCAACCAGGCTTGGCCAAACACGGCTAGACTTGATTACACCCCGAGTCCGACGACTGGGCACGATCGATCGCTCCTCAATTGCATCCAAACAAATGACTGGCCGGGCGACCCGCAATGAAAAGGAATAGATGATGACGAGCACTACGTTTAAGAGAATTCTCGTGGGAGCAAATGGGACTACGGGATCGGAACGCGCTCTCGAAGTTGCGATCTCGCTAGCTGCCAGCATTCACGCTCAGATCATTCTGCTCGGCGTCATAGCCGCGCTTAGCGCGGAAACGCAAGCCGAAGGGTTTGGTCTGGAAGAGGCCTCCAAGGCGCGCGCCGATCTCGAAAAGCAAGTGCGGAGCGCGGAGCGCATAGCCCGCGACCAAGGTGTGGACGTGGTAACAGAGATTTTCGAAGGCGACCCCGAGAAGGTAATTGAGCGCAAATCCGAAGAAGTCTCGGCTGACCTTATCGTTGTCGGACACCGGGACATCGGGCGCGTTCGACGCTGGCTCGAAGGGTCCACTTCTGAGACACTGGTCCGCAAATCTCAGGTCTCAATTCTTGTCGTCCATGACCACCATTCCCTGTAGCGCGACCAGTGTGGAAACCTCCTGTTCTAATCGGTTGAGCCGGTCAATTGCCGACTGTACGGCGGGAGCCCCTTCTTCCTTGACTTTTCGCGCCCGGTCAAGTGCCTGTTCTGCAATACGGCTGATTTCATACAGCAGCTTTCGGATCTCCGCTTCGAGGCGTCCCCGGCTATCCTGAATGCGGTTGAGAACATCGTTCTGTACCCTTGCGCTGTTAATTTCCAACAGGTGCCGCAAGAAATCCCGAGCCTCGTTGGTGATTAATTTGCGTGCGCCCAGAAGCGGCAACAAGACGTCAGCTAACCAGCGCAACGGCGAAGGAGGTTGGGCAGTTCCAATGAAGTCCTCGAAAATGAAACTGGAACGCACACGGAAGCCCTTCTCAGGATCGAGCGCATGGGGCATNNTCTTCCTGCTCGGGTTTGAGCCAAGGCATAACCTTGCGGCGCGAAATCTCCTGCGCGAGGTGCATCACACGGCGCCGATAGTTTGGGCCGAAGCCGAGGGCTATGAACTGTAGATCTTTACTAAATTCCGCCTCAGATTCGATCCATGCGGGACCGAAGAATTGCTTGTGCCTGTCGCCGAAGAGATCTGAAATCCGATGCAGTTCCGCCATAAACAAGTAATCCAGCTCGTGCATCGAGCGCGTAGCCTCGTTGACCGTTTCCTTCATTAGCTCAATACGCTGCTCGGATTCTTCTATTGGCCGCAGAAGCGCGTCACGGTCCTCGCTGATAATAGCCAGCAGTTGTTCGCTTAAGCGCTGGAGGCCTCGGTCAC
>PLST01000622.1 GCA_003164255.1 Acidobacteriaceae bacterium
TTCATCTCGTGCGTTCTGTTTACAGCCTGTGGGCTGCTCTACGCGCAGACGGGCGCAACAGGCGCCATCAGCGGTACGGTCACAGACCCCACCGGCGCCATGGTGGTGGGTGCTCAGGTCAAGGTTACAAATGTAGCCACGGGCGAAACGCGAGCCGCGCAATCTAACGACCACGGAATGTATGTTGTCACCCTGCTTCAGCCAGGGCAATACAAGGTCGTGGTCACGAAACAGGGATTTAAGGCCGCCTCGTCGCCTGACGTGCAGGTGATCGTGGCGGAGACCGAGGCACTGAACATACAGTTGCAAACCGGCGCGGTGACCGAAACGGTTACCGTCGCTACTTCAAACGTGCAGTTGGACACCGAATCGAGTGAATTGGGGCGCGTGACGGACTCTGAGATGGTTCAGAACCTGCCTCTGGTTTCGCGTAACTACACGCAGATCATCGGCCTGAACCCGGGCGTGGCGCAGGAGGCCAACGACGCCAGGGGTCTCGGCAGAGGCGGCGGCGCCCTGGCGGCGATGCCCGGGGGTGGAAGCATCATGGCCCAGGGAGCCACCGCGGTCGACAACAACTTCGAGATGAATGGCCTCTCGGTCAACGACATGGAGAGTTCCATGTTTTATTCGGCGGGAATCCCCGTTCCCAATCCCGACACCATCGAGGAATTCAAGGTGCAGACGGCCCAATACGATGCCACCACGGGACGCGATGCCGGGGCCGATGTCGATCTCATTACCAAAAGCGGCACCAACAACTACCACGCAACGGCGTGGGAGTATTTCCGCAACGAAGATCTCAACGCCAATGACTGGTTTACGAAGCTCAACAGTCAGCCGCGAGGGGTTCTGCGGCAGAATCAATATGGTCTTACCGCCGGCGGTCCCGTGGTCAGGAACAAGTTCCTGCTCTTCGGTTCCTGGCAGGGCACCAAGCAGTCCAATGGCATCGATCCGTCCAGCCATAAGATCGACCAACTCCCTCCGCTTACCAACGACCGGTCGAGAACGGGATTGGGAAAGATTTGGGGCGGCCAGTATGGCTACCTCGGCGCATGGGCTGGCGTGGTCGCCCCCGATGGCTCAAATATCGCTCCTCAGGCCTTGGCGCTGTTCAACGTTAAGCTGGCCAACGGTCAATACATGATTCCGAATCCGCAGACGATCGACACGGCCAAACCGCTCGAGATACAGGGCACCGCATCCCTGAGCAAGCCCGGCACTTACAACGAAAACCAATGGATGGCGAATGGCGACTACTTGCTGTCCGACCGTAACAAGATCGCACTTCGCTATTTTGGTGAGTCCGGCCAGATAGTTCAGACCGTTTTATACAACACCTACGGAAATGACCTGTTTATCCCCACACGGTTCGATGTGGGCTCGGTCGGAGACACCTTCACCCTGAGCAACACCATGGTGAACCAATTCGTGGCCGGTCTCCATCGGTCGGTCTTCGACATGCACTACAACAATGCATTCACCTTCTCGAGCCTGGGCATGACCGTTCCGGCTGCGGAAGACAAGTACCCCCTTATTGACATTGCCTACGATGGCTTCGCGACGGGCACAACTTCGGCGACGTCCTTCGGGGAGGATGAGTACAACCTCACCGACACTTTGTCCTGGACCAAGGGAAAGCACCAGTTCACCTTCGGCGGCGCCTACGCCTACGGCCGCGACGATATGTCGAAGTTCCAATTCGAGGCCTATTTGATTCCGCTCACCTGGACGGACTTTCTGCTCGGGCAGAGTAACATCTATGGAACCGGATACAGTAACATCTACGAGTCGTTGCAAGGGCTCGGGGACTTCGCGCGCGACTGGCGTTACAAGGAAGGCGATGCCTTCGCTCAAGACGACTTCAAAGTAACCAACCGTCTCACGTTTAACCTGGGCGTGCGCTGGGAGCACATCGGTGACCTCGGGGTTGCCAACGGGAAGGCGGGCAACGTGGATTTGGCCAACGTCAACCCCACTCCACCCGTGGGTGGCAGTCTGGCCGGCTACATTGTTGGATCCAATTACAACGGCCCCAAGGCTCCCCTCGCCGGAGTGGAACAGAGCAAGAATACATTCGGGTTCAATGGCCAGAACCAGAATGTATGGAATCCGCGTCTCGGCTTCGCCTGGATGATGCCGGGCACTGACCGGTTCGTCCTTCGCGGAGGCGCAGGTATGTATCACACCACCACCCAGGGCCAGATGAATCTGCAATTGTGCGCATCGGCTCCCTTTGGTGAGTGGAACTTCGGGGTAGGAACGGGGAATTATGCGGCAAGCGACGCCAATCCCATGCCGAACCCCGGCGCCTTCCCGCAATGGATCCCTTATAAAGGTACAGTCGATAGCAATGGTGTAGCCACTGGCAACGTCGACACCGGATACACCTTGGGTTCTTTTGCTTTGGACTGGCGTCCTCCCACAACCTATCACTTTAGCCTTGGCCTGCAATCCAGGCTCCCTGGCGGCGCCGTCCTTGACGTCACGTATGCCGGGGCACGCGACCTGCACCTGATTGTGGGCACCACTGTGAACACGGCGCCTTTGGCCTCTCCGTCACATCCGATTCGTGGCCAGACCAAAAGCACGGTTGCGAACATCAACATGCGCAAACCATATCTGGGCTGGGCGCCGAACTCGATGTATCAATGGCGGATGGGCAACGAGGCTTGGTATAACGCTTTGCAGACATCGCTGTCGCAGCAGTGGAAGCATAGCTTGATGTACCAGGCTTCCTTCACCTGGGCGCGATTGCTGTCGCCCGTCCCCGACTTTACCACGGGGACCAACGTTGTCGGACCATCCGGCGATCAGAACAATTTGCGCGCAGGATACGGACCGGATCAGAATATCCGTCCCCTGCGGTTCGTGCTATCCATGCTCTATAAGCTTCCCAGCCCGTCGCAATCTCATCTCATGACTGAAACGCTCGGCGGTTGGTCTCTTGCGACCGCTACCCTCATCCAGGACGGCCGTCAGGAGAGCATCGGCTATACCGCCACCAACAACGTTTATGGCAATAACGTCGATCGGGCCAGCTTCGCTGCGGGCTGCACCGCGAAGAATCTATCGACCACGGGGTCGCTCCAAAGCAGAATAAACGGCTACGTCAACACCAAATGCCTCTCCACCCCGGCAGTGATCGGTGACGACGGTATTGCCACGGACTATGGAAACACCCCCAACGGCGTGATTCGGGGGGTTGACCAGGTCAATGCCGATATCTCGCTCGCCAAGACCTTCCAGGCGCGCTGGCCGAGGGAGGGCGCCAACGCAACCTTCCGGGCCGACTTCTTCAACGCTTTCAACCACCCCAACTTTGGGGATCCGGACTTGGCCTACACTGGTCCGACAGCCTCTGCTTTTGGGACCATCACGGGAATGAGCACCAATCCGAGAATCCTTCAATTCTCAATCAAGCTCGGGTTCTAGAATGTAGTGAGATTCCCCCCGGCTTTGCCGGGAGGAATCTCACAGATCGCGCCAATAACTGCTTCTCCCCCGCATAGGTGCCGAAAAAAGCCATCCTCTCGCGCCCTCGCGCCGGGCCGTCTGCGTGCGCCTCGTCTCATCGTGCATCCCATCCTTCGCGTACAATAAACGTGATCTCTCTCCGGAGGCTCACCTCTGATCGCCTGGTTCTCCACGCCCCTGCTTGCTGCTGCCAGCCCGCTCGGGGGGCTGCTCCGGGAGATCCTTTTTTTTGCGCCCCAGAGCTTTCTGCGCCGCCAGTTGAGGATGGTGTTCAGCGACCCGTTCGCCTCGGTGCATTACCACTGGAATGTCTTCGACGCCTGCATGCTGCTGCCCTACTTCGCGGTGATGATTCTGCTTTCCTTCTATGGCATTCACCGTTACACCATGTGTTACCAGTACTTCAAGTACCGGAAGAACTACGATCCCAACCCGCCGGGGCATTTCGCTGAGCTGCCGCGCGTCACTGTCCAGTTGCCCATCTTTAACGAGCAGTTCGTCATCGACCGCCTTATCGAGGCCGTCTGCGCCATGGAGTACCCGCGCGAAAAGCTCGAAATCCAGGTTCTCGACGACTCCACCGATGAAACCACGGATGTTGCCTCCTCCATCGTCGACCGCTACGCCGCTCTTGGGGCACCCATCGTCTACATCCACCGCACCAACCGTCACGGCTTCAAGGCTGGTGCGCTCGATGCCGGCCTCAAGGTCGCCAAAGGCGAGTTCGTCGCCATCTTCGATGCCGACTTCGTGCCTCCGCCGGACTGGATCATGAAGGTCATCCATCACTTCGCCCAGCCCGAGATCGGCATGGTGCAAACCCGCTGGACGCACCTCAATCGCGAATACAGCATGTTGACCCGGATTGAGGCCATCCTGCTCGACGGGCATTTTGTGCTGGAACACGGCGCCCGCGCCCGCTCCGGCGAGTACTTCAACTTCAACGGCACCGCCGGCATGTGGCGTTGTCAGGCCATCACCGACGGCGGTGGCTGGCAGCACGACACGCTCACTGAAGACACCGACCTCAGCTACCGATCGCAGATGGCCGGCTGGAAGTTTAAATACCTGCCCGAGGTGGAATGCCCCTCCGAGCTGCCCATCGAGATGACCGCCTTCAAAACCCAGCAAGCGCGCTGGGCCAAGGGACTCATCCAGACCAGCATCAAGATTCTGCCCCAGGTCTTCCACTCCAACACATCCACGCGCAACAAGGTCGAGGCTGTTTACCACCTCACGGCCAATCTCAGTTATCCGCTCATGGTCGTCATGTCGGCGCTGCTGATGCCTGCCATGATCTGCCGCTTCTATATGGGCTGGTTCCAGATGCTGCTCATCGACGTGCCNNCTGGAAGAAGACCTTCTACTATCTGCCTTTCCTCATGGCGCTCGGCATCGGCCTCACCGTCACCAATACCAAGGCCGTCATGGAAGCGCTGTTCGGAATCAAGAGCCCCTTCGTGCGCACGCCCAAGTATCGTGTGGCGCAGAAGGGCCAGAAATCCCAGGCCGCCAAGTATCGCAAGCGTCTCAAGCTCGCCCCCTGGATCGAACTGCTGCTGGGCTGTTACTTCATGGCCGCCATTCTCTACACCTTCTCGAATCACAACTACTTCACCGCGCCATTCCTCATCCTCTTTGTGATCGGCTACTGGTACACGGGCCTGATGAGCTTGCTACAGGGCCGCTTCGAGCGCTGGCGCACTGGCGT
>PLST01000030.1 GCA_003164255.1 Acidobacteriaceae bacterium
ATATCCAAAGCATCCCCATTCGAATCGGTCTGGAAAGTTCATCAGTGAGTTTGAACGCCCCCTGATGGCATGCGCTCAGAATCACCCGTCGCTAACGGAGTCCGTTCTTCGCTATTACGTGAATAACATCTGGAGTTCGGAAAACGTGCTTGTTTTTCGTAATCCGGCGGATCCGCAGAGAGCCATAGACTATCTGAGATTTCTGAAAGAACTTGAGTTTGGTAATCCCGGGAAAGCGCTAATTCGTCTCGTCTCTTTCGATATGGCTGAGAATTCCAAAACAAGAGACAAATGGAAAATGGCACTGAGGCTGACAGATTCGGAATGGGAAAGAGTCGTAAAGCGAGACCCGCTATTTGCTCCATGCCGAGCCAATAGAAAGTGGCTTTCAATCGGACCCGACCTGGATTCGTCTGAGGATGAGGCTTACCGGTTTCTGATGATCATGGCTGCGATTACTTTCGGGTTTGCACCCTAATCCTCTAGAACTAGTTTTCCAAGGAGGAGATGGAGACGCTTCGGCTTGTCGAGAGCCAGCATTTCCACCTTCCTCCAATTCGGCTGGTTGCCGGTGCTCACAACCTGAACACGATCAAACGGAGATCACACCCGGCGCTTGAGTAGACAAGAGCGTCACGTGAATAGCGTTTCCGATCGCGCCGTTTGGGTGTGATTGTTATAGTGCCGTGGAGCCTTCAGGCCGTCAGGGATTCCCTCTCCAGGTTCGCGATCAATTCACGAAGTTCGGCGAGGTTCTCACCGTCGAGGAGTTCATCTTTGAATATCCACTCCCGTTCTCGGTACCATTCGGTGCGCAACATTCTGCCGAACCAACTTGTGATATCGAGCCAAAGGTCCTCTGTTTTGGTTTCGTAGGATGGAATCCAGCACTCGATATTCAGAAGTCGGTCGGCCTCTTCGGATGGAACGTCCCAGAGGACCACCTGCGTGGGAGTCTTCTTCACAAACCTCATTTCCCCCGTATCCCCGTACCAGAACACGTGAAACTTGTCCTGAACCGGCACAAGCCTCGCTTCCTTCTCGGGAGATAGGTTTGCAGCTCTCCGAGCGTTCAGAATCTCCCTCTCTAGCAATCCGAGCATGTCTCTCCTTCCACCATTGTCCTATCGGCAATCATCTTCTGATGTTGAGCCCTGCTTGAGTCATTGGAAGCGGGATGCTTCTCACTTTCGAGGCCCATGAAGCTCAATCTTGCCCCGAGTTGCGAACCGAATCGCGAATAATCCAACGACCCTCCAATAGCCGAGACGCTCAACTCCGAAGATTGCGTGGATGGCGCCCGCTGCGAATTCTCGGTTGACCACCCAGGATATTGGTAACGCCAAGGTCAGCGCCGTGATCACCGGCGTGACGGCCAGCATGAAGAACATGCGCACGGCTGGCCATCCCTTCAGAGTTCTACTTTCATCGTTCATTGAGAACCACCTTTTCTCCGCCGCTGCGGAAGTTATCAAATTGCCTCTTCGTTTCTTCCCCGTTGAGTTGCCGGGTTTGTGCCGGGTTCCGTGATGCCGGCCGCAGTGGTTTGTCGCTTGCGAGATCGCCAGGCAAGCATTGATCGAACGGGCTGGCGGCGGCCGTCACGCCGTTCAGCCCGCCGCCAGGAGCGGGCTCTTGACAGCTATCTTCCCTACCCCAGCGATGACGGCTCCCCGAATAGCTCGGCCAGATTTGGCCGCAGAAGCCCGAGCAGCCGGAGCAGGGATTGCCGATGCTGCGTCTCGCCAACGTCGCCATCCTGTGCGAAGTAGGCGTCGATTTGGGCGAGCGCGGCAGCCGCCGGCTTCGGGTTGCTCATCGTCTCCTCAAGTGCCGCATCGAACAACTCGGCTTCCAATTGCTGTGTTGGCAACCAGTCCGCCGGACGAAGGGATTCGGCCTGTGTCAGGTACGCGTTGCTGGGCCCGGTGGTCTCTTTGAGCGCCGGGAAGGCGAAGGCGCCGATCTCGAAGGATGCGACGGCCATCTGCTTTCTGGCGCTGAGAAGTTGTTGAACATTTTCGCTGCCACGGGCGCGCGAGTAGGACTCGGGCGTGGTCCAGATGTCGTGAGAGAGGAACAAGGACTTCGATTGGTGGCGTAACAGATCGGCGGCCACCAGGGCGGGAGCGGCGCGGCGGGCCTGCTCAAGCCACGCGCCGCCCGTGCCAAGTCGTCGCACGAATTCGTCCTCGGCTTCGGGGGCTACGGCGAAAAGCGTGATGAAGTGGAACATGGGCTTTCCTTTCAGGGATCGAGGTGCACGACGGCCTGCGCGCAGGTTGAGCGCGGGGCGGAGGGTGCCGATTGTTTGTTGGGTGATGAACTAGAGAAGAGCTAAGTCGGAAGAAGATTGGAGCAAATTGGCCAGGAAGATTCCCAACGATAATTGAGATTGTCTGGGGGAATCCCGGTCAGCCCAAATACGACAGGGCTTCCGGCGTGCTTGGCTAAAGGCCGAGGCCGTCGTTCACCGCGATCGCGAGCTCCTGTTCGCATGCGGTGTAGATCGCCGTGGTCTCGATCGACTCGTGGCCAAGCATGAACTGGATCTGCTCGAGGGCTCCTCCCTTCTTGCGGCAGAGCTTTGCGCAGCTGCGGCGGGCGTCGTGGGGTCCGAAGCCCTCGATCCCGATGGCCTTAGCCGAGGTGACCACCACATCCCAGATCGCCCAGACGCCCAGGCCTTCTCCCGGCAGAACGCGGCCGCTTTTTGTAAGCCGGCGAAACACCGGACCGGATGTTATGCCGGCCGCCCGGGTCCAATCGTCGATCGCAGCCTTGGCGCCGGCCGGCAAGGCCACGGTCCTCACCCGCCCGCGCTTGCCGCGGATGTCGGCCAACACCCAGCGGCCCTCACGCAGCTGCAATCGGTCCAGACAGAGATGCGCCGCCTCCTCGCGACGGAGCGCAGACTGGGTAAGGATGGAGAGGATCGCATGATCGCGTTTGCCCTTGAGCCGGCTCCGGTCCGGAACGGCCAGCAGGTCTCTGGTCTGGTCAACGGTGAGCCATTGGCCCAGGCGCACGCCCTGCGCCGGGACGTTGGGGACCGAGATAATCCGTCCCGCGTCGGAGGGATCGACCAGGTCGTTCTCCCGCGCTTCGTTGACCAGCTTGCGCACGCCCGACAGGCGAACATTGATGGTCGAGCCGCCCAGACCGGCATTTACCATCTCCGCGCGATACTGCTGGAACAGCTGCCGGCTGATCGGCTGGCCGGTGCGTATGGCCAGCGCGAGGAAATCGTCGAATGCTTTCCCGTAGGCCCGGCGCGTGTGCCCAGAAGGAACGGAGTTGGTGACCATGGTTCGAAGCGCCGCCACTGAGGGCGGAATGGTCAGATGGGTCGCTGGCGGAAGAAGAGAAAACGGACTGATAGCGGGGATGGATTCGTCCATAGAGGGTCTCCTGGTTGAGTTGCTTGGTTGAGATATGCCGAGTCGTGCGCCGGCAAGTAGCAAAGCGACCACACGGAGGACTTGCTTCGGCAGCGCGCCGCGAATACGCCTGTTCAGGCGATCTCGTGGAATGCGACAGGAGCGGGAGTGTTCAGGGAGGTTTTGAAGCCGGGGAACAAAGGCACCACCCGACTGCCACCGACTTGTGCAAACTAGGAGGTCTGTCGGAAGTCGGAGATTCGAGGGGGCGCCGAAACTACGCTAGACAGCAGCTCGGAAGCTGGCGCGATTGGTCTGGGTGGAAATCACCGGCCTGTGCGGGGCGGCCGCCGCCGCCACTGAGGTTACTTCCCGGTATTCAATTTGGAATGCCTTGCCCTCCAAGGTATGGAAGCTGGGCTGACCGCAATGAAGCCGGAAAGATGCATTTCGGTTTTCCAGGAACAAGCTGGTCATTGAGGCTCAAACGTTCACGGTGAAAGCAGCTTAAATGCCACACTTTATTGTTATTACAAGGCGAACAAAGCAACCGGAGCTGCTCCGGATTGTCTCGTTTTTTGCGATGAGAGGGTCAGAGCACATCGATTCGGACTCATCTTTCAGCAAGGTGAGCCGATGACGTATTTGTGACTGGCAATCTCGGCTTGCCGGGATTGCCGGTTAATGGTCGCTAGGGGGTGGTGGCCCCCTAGCGGCAGCTTTATTTGCGGTCATGAGTTGTGGAAGGCCGTATCTACGCTCTTCGGCGTCTCCGGCTTCCCAGAGTGGCAGTTCGTCACGCTGATCGGCCTTCCGGCAAATGGCATTCGGTCTCTTGCACGACAGCCTTCGATCGATCTTCTTCCCCGGCTTAGTAAAACCGCTTGTCTCCGAGAAGCACCATTAAACGACCAGTACCGTTGCCTTTGTTTCAGCCCGATGTCCGCATCCGGCGGAATCACCAGCCCGCTTGACCGCGGACCGACATTTGCCATCACTCCTCGGTGTTTTTCACCTGCGTGGACGCTATTGCCGAAGGGAAAGATGCGTTTGCCTATTCCGGAACTGGGCGCCTAACCCACACCAACAGGTGCGCAGTAGATCAAAACTGGTTATCGGTATCCTGTTGAATGGAATGATGTTAGACCCCCTAAATCAGTTCAAAGGATTGTCATGATTCCGGGCCTGAGAGTGGACTGGAGCAGAACCTTTTCGCC
>PLST01000114.1 GCA_003164255.1 Acidobacteriaceae bacterium
TCACATTCTGCACACCGCAGGATACGCGGGGGTGACGCCACTTCTAACAATTCGCCAGGTAACCCGCTGAGGCGGTCCCGGAACTGGTTCGCCAGGCACAGGCACTGGGCAGCCTTCATCGCAAGCAGGTTCCAGAAACACCACCGAACGGTCGCTGCCCCGAAGTTCTAGGCAGGCTCACGCCACTTCGTACCCTGTGGTCACTGGTGTAGACCTGGGAAGCTCAGCGGGTCGGGTAAGAGCTGATGCAGGCGTCGAGCAGATGCGGTCGGGGTACTTCACTTGTCTATCAGGATGGCCCAGGAAGGAGCCCTGGGCCGGGCAGGCGCCTTCGATGCGGTTCGGACAGGGGATTACCCACCGTGACCTCGGCGGAATCCCGTGATCTACTCTTCACTCTCGTTGAATTCCGAATTCGGCGGAAGGGCTCTCACGAAACCACTATAAATAGAGGGCTTCAAGGGTCTTGGTTGGCAACGCAGACTTCAGCTTTGCGGCATTGCGGGCGATGAAGGAGTGCGTGATCGCCGTTCCGGCGTTGGAACTGGCACGCAAGGTCTTGCGTATTGGCAACTGCTCAGGGTGGGGCTGGCAACGGCTCTTTACACTGACCCGCAATCGCGCCAAGTCGGCCGCGCCCTTAGGCGGGTGCGGCTGAATCATCAGAATTACGCTCACCAACTGCATCGACAAACAGCTCCGCAATGTCTCATAGTATTTTCCTATGGCTAAGAAGATTAAGCGCATCGGCATCCTCACTGCTGGAGGCGACAGCCCCGGCCTGAACGCCGCCATCCGCGGCGTCGGCAAAGCTGCGCTCGGCTACTACGGCATGGAGATCGTCGGTTTTCGCGACGGTTTTCGCGGATTGGTCGAGAATCGGCGAATTGACCTGGATCGCTCCGCTCTTTCCGGCATTCTCACCATCGGCGGCACGATTCTCGGCACCAGCCGTGATAAGCCGCATCGCATGTTGATTGACGGCCGCACGAAGGACATGACCGGCGTCATCAACGACAACCTCAAGAAGTGGGGAATCGATTGCGTCGTTTGCCTCGGCGGAGGTGGCACACAGAAAAATGCCTTCCGTTTGCACCAGGCTGGCATCAACGTCATTACGTTGCCCAAGACCATTGACAACGATGTGGCCATGACCGATGCCACTTTTGGCTACGCGACAGCTCTGGACATAGCCACCGATACCATCGACCGTCTGCATAGCACTGCTCACAGCCACCATCGCATCATCGTGGCTGAGATCATGGGCCATCGTGCCGGCTGGCTCACACTCGGCGCTGGTCTGGCGGGCGGAGCGGACGTGATCCTCATTCCCGAAATCCCTTACAACGTGAAGAGAATCGCCGAGGCCATCGGCCGACGCAGCAAGCGGGGTAGCAACTTCAGCATTGTGGCCGTGGCCGAGGGCGCAATGAGCCGGGACGATTCGCGCATCTTCGCAATGGCCGAGAAGGTTCTCAAACGCGCCAAGACCTTAAACGAGAAGCTAGAGGCCAAGCGTGAAATCGCCGCACTTGACGTTCGGCATCAGGGCAACACGATGCGCCTGGCCCGGCAGCTTGAGGAACTCACCCATCTCGAATCCCGCGTGACGATTCTTGGCTACGTGCAGCGCGGCGGCACGCCATGCGCGGAGGATCGAATCCTTGCCACGCGCCTGGGCAGCGCCTGCGCCGATCTGATCAACGAAGGGAAGTTTGGCGTAATGGTGGCGGCACGCGGTGACGGCACCGAACCCGTGCCGCTGGATGAGGTCGCGGGCAAGCTCAAGCTGGTGCCACCCGAGCATTCCTGGGTAGAGACTGCCCGCCGTGTGGGAACGTGCCTCGGCGATTGAGACTTGTGACGGTCTTGCCGTCTCGTCAGCAAGCTCAACATGTTCGTCCCGGAAGTGATCAAAGCTTGGACTGATCCGCACAGAAGCAGCCGAAGACTATCCACCGTCATGGGTACGGCAGATTCCGCGTGGATGCGGAGATGATCAAGCTGAAGTCGAGAACGCCGTGAGGGGGAACCGTGCGAAACAGCTTCAATAATCTCGGTACCCCAAAAGAGAAGCCACCAACGACATGCGCGTTTCCACATGCGGTCCGCTGCGTTGCCCGCACGCCCCTATCGCATCGATCGGTGACGAAAACGTAGGTGGACTCCCGCACGAGTTCGCTACGGCATTAGCAGGGTGCTGGGGGCTGCTGGGCCTCTCTGCGACGCGTCCTTGCGCCTTGTAGAGCGGCATTTCAACGCCAAACGAGCCGGAAAGGGCATATCCAACAGCTTTGGAGTTAACTGCTGATTCCGGTCACGACGGCAGCAAAGGTCACGGAAGTCCATCAGGACGGAGTTTATCGAGGGCGAAGCTCGGGGGGTACGCCATTCTCTTCAAGAGCGCGTGTGCCCCATTCACGCGCACGGGCGATGATACCCTTGAAACCCCTATGGACAGAGGTTTTCAAGGGTATCGTCGGCAGGCGCACCCTTGGAGTCGCGGTTGCGGAGCGCCAACTGGAGGAGGGGTACCGAAAAATTGAAGTCTGATCTTTGCCATTTAGCCCAATGAAACCTAGCGCCCTATGGAACCGGCAGAACTACCGCAATCTTGCCGGAGAGCCACCGCTCGCCGCGCCAACACCAGCAAAGGCATCAACAACCCAGTCGCTCATGGGGTGCTGTTGTCCACAGTCCAGACATCGTGTTGTGGCAAACTGGGCCGCGCAGTTCGGACAAACGCCAAGGGTCTGGAAGGTGTCGAATGGCTGCCGGCAGTGCCCGCATTGCCAGTAGGTTCCCAGCGGTGGCGCTGTCCGGCAGCTCGGGCAGGCGAACCCTTCCCGGCGCGGCAGCTTCGCAATTCGTAAAAGGCTCTGCGCCTGCCTCAGTCCGCTCCAACAATTCATCAACATGAACGCGGAAATTGCGCCGATCCAGAAGGAACGTGCCCACAGGGCGAGCACGATGAACCCCGCTATCCCCAACAAGCCGAGGATCGTTGCCACCATCAGGCTGCGGGCTCGCCCCAGCACAAACCACAGCAGGGACCGCAGAATCTGGCCACCGTCCAGTGGATATACGGGCAGCACGTTGAAAACCAGCAAGGTGACGTCTATCCACAGGATCGCCCGCAACAACTGATAGACATCGGGCACCGTCTGCGCCCATCCCATCGACCGGCTCATCATAACCGCTGCAATTAGTAACGGCAGCAGCGCAACGTTGACCAGCGGTCCTGCCGCAATGCTCCAAAGTGTGGCACCCGGCCGTTGTGGCGGATTCACGTATGCCACCCCACCCAAGGGCCAAAGCACGATCTGATTTGCCGTTCCCCCCACTTGCCGGCAAGCCAGGGCATGGCCGAACTCATGCATCAGCACAATCAGGAAAAGCGCCAGATACTCCATCACGTTCCAGATAACAGAGGTGTATTCGCCTCTTCTGCTCTGGATTTCAAATGCTGCCACGAGAAACCAGGACCAGTGGAGAAACAGATCAACTCCGGCGAGGCGAAATAGATGGAACGAACCTTGGCGAACACTCGGCATGTGGGTAGCTTACGTTACTCGGATGTTTCCCTGTGATCAACCGCGTCCATAATCCGCATGGGCTGCTTACTTCGGTGCAGCGGCCTTCCGCGCAGCCCGACGTCGCTTGACAGTTTCGCCAATTCGGATGCGCTTTTTAGTGGAAGGCGCCCTCTTCTTCTTGGTAGTTGGAGCGGGGTCATCACTCCGCAATGCCCGCGTCTTCCGCCATCGAAGCCTTGTGACAAGTGCATCGATGCTTCCACACCACAAGCATGTACGATGAATGTTGACCCGTTATGAACAACAACACCATCCTCTCCCCTGAAATCCTTCTCTACGTTGCACAGTCATTGAACCTGCCCGTGCGTGGTCTTGTCGCCGTCATCGAACTGCTGGACGAAGGCGGCACGGTTCCCTTCATTGCTCGCTATCGTAAAGAAGCCACCGGCAATCTGGACGAAGTTCAGGTCCGTGACATCGAGAAGAAGTTGGCGTATTTCCGTGACCTTACGGAGCGTCGCGCAACCATTCTCTCTTCCATCGCAGAGCAGGGCAAGCTGACCGATGACTTGAAGTCACGAATAGAAGCTACTCTCGACAAAATCGAACTGGAAGACCTCTACCTTCCCTATCGGCCGAAGAGACGTACAAAGGCCACCATCGCCCGCGAGAAGGGATTGGAGCCGTTGGCGTCCTACTTATGGCAGCAACAAACCTCTGCGCAGCCTCTGGAGTGCTTTGCAGCCACTTTCGTGAACGCAGAATTCGGCGTCGCAACTGTGGACGAAGCGCTGGAGGGTGGCCGCCACATCGTTGCCGAGTGGATCAGTGAAGATGCTGATCTGCGCAGGGCCCTGCGCCGCGTGATGTTTGACGAAGGCATGATCGTGAGCCGCAAGGCTACGGATGCCGTCGATGAGCAGGAAAAATTCAAGATGTACTACGAGTACAAGGAGCCGGTAAAGACAATCCCATCGCATCGCATGCTGGCGATCCGCCGAGGTGAGAGTGAAAACGTGCTGTACTTTCTCATCGAAGTCGAACCGGAGCGCCCTGTGGCGCTTATTCAGCGGCATGTGCTTCGGGAACAGGGCGATTGGACGCCCCAACTCAAAGTCGCGATCGATGATGCATGGAAGCGGCTGCTGAACTCGTCTATTCAAGGAGAGATTCGCCTGGACCTGAAGCGCCGTTCAGATGCAGACGCAATCCAGGTGTTTCGCGATAACCTCTACAACCTGCTGTTGGCCCCACCCGCCGGTCCAATCTCTGTCCTTGGAATTGATCCGGGCCTTCGCACCGGCTGCAAGATTGCCGTCGTGGATGCGACCGGCAAGCTGTTGGCTCACGACGTTCTCTATCTGCACACGTCAAAGCACGGCAACGCTGAAGCTATCCCCAAACTTGAGGCCCTGCTGCGACTGCACCATGTTTGCGCCATCGCGATCGGGAACGGTACTGCTTCCCGCGAGACCGATGCTTTCGTTCGCGGCTTTTTGCGCGAAAAAGGTATTGATGGAGTTTTCTCCGTAACCGTCAGCGAGTCAGGCGCCAGTGTCTACTCGGCCTCTGACATCGCAAGACAGGAGTTTCCCGACCTTGATTTGACTGTCCGAGGTGCTATCTCCATTGCCCGGCGGCTGCAGGACCCGCTGTCCGAACTGGTGAAAGTCGATCCCAAATCGATTGGCGTTGGCCAGTACCAGCATGATGTTGATCAGCGTCAGTTACAGGAATCATTGGAGAACGTGATCGAAAGCTGCGTGAATCGCGTCGGCGTTGACCTGAACACATCGTCCTGGACGCTGCTGCGCTTCGTCGCGGGAATTTCCGAGCGCACCGCGCAGAACATTGTGAGTTATCGCAATGAAAAGGGAGGGTTTCGATCGCGCACCCAGGTTCTGGAGGTTCCAGGAATCGGGCCAAAGACCTTTGAGCAGGCGGCAGGCTTCCTCCGCATCAGAAATGGCGATAACCCTCTCGACATGACTGCAGTCCATCCGGAATCCTACCCCTTGGTTGAACAGATCGCGCTATCGCTCAAGACAACGGTGAAAGAGGTCATCCAGAGTCCACAACTTCTCGAACAGGTGGATCGGAAGCAACTCTCTGCCGGTGCGTACACTCTGGATGACATCCTGGCCGAACTGCGAAAGCCCGGGCGCGATCCGCGGAATAAATTTGTTGCGCCCGAATTCAACGAAGAGGTGCGGGAAATCTCTGATGTGCTGGCTGGCATGGTGCTGGAAGGCGTGGTCACGAATGTGACGAAGTTCGGGGCTTTCGTTGATGTTGGAGTCCACCAGGACGGACTTGTCCACATCAGCGAGCTGTCCAATCGCTATATTAAGGAGCCGTCCGAAGCAGTGAAGGCGGGTCAGATAGTCAAGGTCAACCAAAGCGACAAGACGCGCCAGGCGCTCCGTAGCCGAATTTGAGAGCGTCGAGAGCCGCCTCAGCTTTCTGCGTATAAAGCCACGCAAGATCCCGGCAATGCCTCAGCGTTCCGTAGAGATAGTTGGCGTTGGGCTCGAATCGGGTGCGGCTCGCATATTCGTCGGCCAGTTGCGTATTGTCCTGTGCAATCTTCACGAAGTGGTGCGCTTCCTTCCAGTACCAGGCGGCGATCCGTTGTTCATCTTCCGCTGTTCTTCGTGGACTCTTCAGCAAGTTCTTCAACTCCTGGCGCGAAGGTGCATCTACTGTGAGGACCGTCGTACCCGGCGAAGAACTTCCCATGTCCGTCCTGGTGCTGCTCGCCGCATTCGCGGTGAGGGACTGGCCCGTTGCCGTAGCCGGTAGGCACCGCTAAATCTTGAAGAGCAGGTGCTCCAACACAGGGCCAAGCGCCAACACAGGAAGGTAGCTCAATGCCGTCACAAGGATCAGGAAGGTTGTTAGCAACGCGCCGAATGTGAATGTATCGGTTCGCAGAGTTCCGCGCGATTGTGGTCGTCCCTTTTGCCGTGCGAACATGCCTGCAAACATCAAGGCTGGAATGGCCAGGCCAAATCGTCCTGCCATCATGGCGATTGCCGTGGTGATGTTATTGAATGGCGTATTAGCGTTGAGGCCGGCGAATGCCTGACCATTGTTGGCGAAAGACGAAGCAAACCCGAAGATGATCTCCGTGAGTCCATGCGGGCCGGTGTTAGTTGTAATGCCGGCGAGTCCGACTTTCGTGGAGATCGCAAGAGCGGTCAGAATCAGGATGGTGACCGGACCGGTGAGCGCGTATAGCACTATCATCTTGTTTTCGTTTGGCCCAATCTGTTTGCCGAGGTATTCCGGTGTGCGTCCGATCATGAGTCCAGCAAGAAACACGGCGATAACTGCGGTCATAATCATGCTGAAGATCCCGGTGCCGAGACCTCCAAAGATCACCTCTCCTAAAAGAAGATTGACCAGCAGAACCAAGCCTCCGAGGGAAGTGAAACTGTCATTCGCCGCGTTGGCCGAGCCCGTCGCGGTGTTGGAGGTTACAATGCCGGCCAGAGCCGTCCCGCCGATCCCGAATCGTACTTCCTTACCTTCCATGCTGCCCCCGGACAGGAGTTGACTTGACCGGGAATCGGCGTCATGGAAAAGCGGGTTGGCCCTGCGTTCGCTCAAATGCAAGGCAAACAATCCGCCGACAAAAAGAAAGAGCATAACCCAGTACAGGAGCCATCCCTGGCGCACATGCTGCACCATCCTTCCAAAAGTGTTTGTCAATGCCGCCGGCAGCAGAATGATCGATAGGAGTTCGAGGAAGTTGGTCAGCGGCGTGGGATTCTCGTACGGGTGTGCACCATTGGCATTGAAGAACCCCCCGCCATTTGTGCCCACGTTCTTGATGATCTCAAGGGCGGCGACTGGTCCCTGCGGAATGACCTGCGACGTTCCCTCCAGCGTTGAGGCAACAGCGTAGTGGTGGAAGTTCATAGGAACTCCCTGCCAAGCGAGGAGCAACGATCCTATGAGCGCACCAGGCAACAGAATCCAAAGCAAGCTGCGAGTTAAATCGACCCAGAAATTTCCGAGCGTTGAACAGGATTCGTGCGCAAGTCCTCGAATGAAGGCGATGCCCACGGCCAGTCCAGCGGCACCGGCAAGAAAATTCTGCGTACAAAGACCCACCATCTGGCTGAAATAGCTCATGGTGGTTTCGCCCGCGTAAGCCTGCCATGTCGTGGTGGTTGAAAAACTGATCGCTGTATTGAAAGACAGGTCAGGGGTAAGGGGAGTGGTTTGATACTGCGGGAAGAACCAGGGAAGGATGTATTGGAACCGGAGAATAGCGTAAAGAAGAAGTGTGCAGATCAGGGTAAAGACGATGAAAGAGACCAGGTATTGTCCGGCGTCCATCTCCACTGCAGGGTCGATGCCCGCGAGACGATAGATCCATCGTTCCACTGGAACGCATAATCGATCCAACGCCGTTTCGCTCCGGGCAAATACTCGGTGCAAATATCCACCCAGAGGTTTGACGCAAGCGGTGACGATCACCACAAACAGGAGATACTGAACTGCACTATACACATTCATCGCAATGCCCGTTCCTGGCATTTTGCCACAAGCGGCCTCCCACTATTCTCCGCCGCCGAACATAAGGATTATGCGGGGAATATGGATTCACACCCACCTCCCCGCTCGTCGGTCATGCGCTCCCGACAACTGGAGCGCTCGTATCGACCCGCCGACCTCGAGGCGAGTCGGACGCACGCGGTTGAGCGCTGGTAGCGCAAAAGTGCTGTTCCCGTCAAGCTCAGGTTCGAGGATGTTCACACGCGGTTCTCCTATAGAGCCGAATTGCGATTCAACGGCGTGTCGTGTAACCGTGTCTTGTTCACTGAGATCGTTTTCGTCCACTTGTCTTGGCGACCCGCCCAGGTAAGCTCTGAAGTGTTCTGACGGGCAATTTGTATTGAAGAAGCCGCCACCGTTCTTACCATGCCCCTTGTTTGCCGCCATACCACCAGACCAAGCCAACCGCAGCCGTGTTTTGATGGTCGGAGGGTGATCCTATGTGGTCAGTCTGAAAATAAGGGCGATTGCTCCAGTCACGACGGAACTCGAGAAATCCATCGAATCCATCGCCAAACTTGTATTCATACGTCGCGGTGGCTTCCTTCAGCGCCTGGGTGGTCCCGCTGAACAGCCCCCCACGGTCGGAGAGATATTCACTGCGCGCTGCCAGTGCAGCGCGAGATGAAAGAAGATACTGGACGTATGCAGCACCCCCATCCACATGCGACGGTGCCGAGGATTCGCCTGGAGCGGCGTTGGCCCATACACGTTGGATCACGTAATCAGCCTCGCCCTGCAGTGTCAGCTTTGGAGTTGCCTGCCAGGTAGCGTACGTATCAAAGATATGCAACTTCCCATTCGGGGCAGGGATGATGGGCGTGAGACACAGCCCAGGCTGCACTGGAACGGGACAATTCGTTGCAGGAGTGACATCGGGGTTCTCTTGGCCGAGATAGTAGTTGGTCGTCCAGGTGAGAGTCTTCGCAGGCTGAAGGACGTAGCCGAATAGTTCGTCCTTGTAACTGTTCGTCGGCTCAGATTGGTTGGCGCCATTGACAACCCAGTAGTTCAGAGAGAGCTTGTCGTTCACGTGGTAAGCAGTGCGCAGACCAGTATGGTAGAAGGGCAGATAGTAGAAGTAGAAAGACCGCGTATAGTTCATCTGGTCTTTGGTGTAGTTTCCTTCAGCCCCGAGCGAACTGGCCCACTTGCCAAAATCCACATTGAGCCCGTGACCCACTGGTACTACATATGTACCGTAAGCCTGGAAGATATTTCGATAGATATCCGGACGTGGCTCGTTGACGGGATTGCCTTGCAAGGTCTCCGTCGCCTGACCAAACTGCAAGTCGAGGCGAACCCCGTATCTTCTTTTGGCTGTTACGTCTGGATCGAGGGCGAAAACGAGATCGGCCTGGTTGATGCTGAAGACGTTGCCGAGGACATCGTAAGCGCGAAGATCATTGGCGCGGCCGGGTGGCCGGTTGAAGTTGTATTCATAATAGCCATCGAGCATATAGTTGAGCGTGGCTCCGCCGGGCAGAGTCGTAGGAAGGATCGACGCCTGGGGCGCGGATGCTGCATCGCTCGGGGCAGCAGCCTGAATCGTGGCGGGCTGAATTGTCGTGGATCGTCTGATATCCGCAGTTGCGCTAACCATGGCTGCAGCGGCCTCAGGTCCGCTGGCGCCTCTGAAGGCAGCCTGGGTTTTCAACTCGCCATTCTGCCGTTCGAGCGCAGCTACTCGCGATTGCAGGTCGATGACCATCTGTTTCAGTTGTCCGATTTCATCACCGTTTGACTGTGACAGAGCCGGCGCCGCATGAAAAGTCAGAAGCACGAACAGGACCGTAACAGAAACAAATCTGCGAATGGTCATCGTAATGTCCTGCGAAGAGGAGACTCGGGACTGGGAAGATAAGCCGGATAAAGTGTTCTGAATTCTTTTCATGTTACCTCTCGGTTCTACAAAAAGGTTTTCGATTCAGGTATGAATCTCCACCCTTCAAATGGTTGTGGAAAGCGACCAGGACAAAGAGCATGAAGATCTTTTCGCCTACGCAAAAACGCGCACCACTATTACTGCGGCGTCTTGCGGGTTCCTTCAAGCTTGCTGGCAATCACTGTCATCGATGGAAGGATCAGTGTCGGTCCCGAATGAAGTGCAGGAACTGTCGATTCGCAATCGACAAGTCGGTGCAACTCTCGCAACCGATTGGTCTACTTTGGCAACCC
>PLST01000464.1 GCA_003164255.1 Acidobacteriaceae bacterium
GCAGTTCTGTACACCTCTGGCACTACGGCGCGGCCCAAGGGCGTGATGCACACACACATTTCGCTCACCGGCGGAACAGAACTGATGTACCGTCTTGGCGTCAACGAAGACCACGTCCTGCTTGCGGTGACGCAGATGATGCACATTGCCGCGTTCGGCTGCGTGCTGATGCCGGGCATTCGCTGCGGAGCCACCGTGGTCGTCATGCCAGCCTTCGATCCCGGCCAATCGCTCGAACTCATCGAGCGCTGGGGTTGTTCCTGCTCTCTGATGCTGCCCGCCATGCTCCGCTTCATGGTGGAAGAGCAGGGAATCCATCCGCGCAAGGTGGATTCCATGCGCGTGTGCATTGTGGGCGGAGACACCGTGCCCATCACCCTGCAGGATCGCTTTCAGGCTTTGTTCGGCGCGCCCGTGCGCGAGATCTTTGGCATGACAGAGACGGTTCCTGTCACCTGCATCCGCGAGGGCCAAAAACGCGCCGGCTCCATGGGACCCGCAATGGACCTGGTGGAAACCCGCGTCGCCCGGCTCACCGGCGGACTCGCGGACGTGGACGAAGTGGGCGAGTTGCAGGTGATGAGTGCGGCCAACACGGTCGGCTATTGGGACGACCCCGCGGCCACAACGGCCACCTTTGCCGATGGATGGCTGCGCACCGGCGACCTGGTTCGTTGCGATGCCGACGGCTACTACTGGTTTGAAGGCCGCGCCAAGCAGATCATCGTGCGCGGCGGGTCCAACATTTCGCCGCAGGAAGTGGAAGATGCTCTCTACCACCACCCGGCCGTGCTTGAAGCAGGGGTCATCGGCATGCCCGATCCCGAGTTTGGAGAAAAGGTGATGGCCTATGTGGCCCTGCGCCCAGGGCTGGACGCCACCGAGGTTGAGTTGCGCGCCTTGGTCAAAAGCCGCATCGCCGACTACAAAACGCCTGAGCGCATCTTCTTCCTGCCTTCCCTGCCCAAGGGACTCACGGGAAAAGTGCAGCGGCGAGAACTCAAGGATTGGTCGATGGCCGCCCACGATATGGCCTGAACGTCAATATCACTTCATCACTCAATCAGGAGAACCAAATGAAGCGTCGTTCTTTCCTCAAGTCTGCAGCCGCATTGCTCCCTGCCGCCGGCATGGCTGACTTCGTCCTTGCCCAGGCCGCCACTCCGTCCTCCGCTGAGGTTCACGTGGTCGGCGCCGATCAGGATCGCTTTGGCGAGCATCACTCGCTGGGCTTCAGCACTATTCGCTTCAAGGTCGCAACCGGTGACTCCGGCGGTAGCCTCTTCGTCATTGAGCACGAACACTTGCTCAAAGGCGGTCCGCCTCTGCATGTTCACCTTCACCAGGATGAGTGGTTCTACGTTATGGAAGGGGAAGTTCTGTTTCAGGTGGGCAGCGAGCGCAAACGTGTCGGACCCGGCGAATCAGTGCTCGGCCCTCGCGGCATTCCCCATTGCTTTTCTGGAGCCGGAGAAAAACCAGGGCGCATGGTCATCGCGTTCACGCCCGCAGGGATGATGGAAAAGTTCTTCCGTGATACAGCCGTTCCGAATGGGCCTGTGCTCGATGCGGCCGTCTTCAGCCGGTACGAAATGAAATATGTGGGCCCGTCGCCCTTCGCGAGCTAGCTGCGCAGTCGGCTGAGCAGATCCTGCGGGTGCACCGGCTTGGCAAGGATCTCAAACTCGTATCCCTGCGCCCGCGCTTTCTCCAGCAGGTCCGCCGTGGCTGCCTGCCCTGAGAAGAGCAGCACCTTGATCCCGGGCAGCAGCGCCTTGATCCGGATGGCCGCGTCAATGCCGTTCAAATCCGCCATGATCACGTCGGAAATCAGCATGTCCGGCGCAAAGGTCGGGACCAACTCCAGTGCTCCCTCGCCGGAATAAACCGGGCGCGCTTCAAATCCGCTCTGATTCAAAATCATCGCAAGCGTGTCGGCAATCACGCGCTCGTCGTCAACAACCAGAACTTTGGGTCGAGCCTTCGTATCCGGCATACGCTCCTGAGTGCTTCAATCGTGCGGTTCTTTAAACGATCTTGAAGGGCAGCGCCTTGACGGCAATCGGGGAAAGGCGCCATCCCTTTGTGGACACTTTACCTAATGATACTCTCGCCTTGGGAATTCTTTCCCAATTGCCTCTCTCCCGGCTGCTTCGGCCCGTTTGCCCCTTGTTCCACCGGCATGGCAGCCTCAACCGTCTTCGTGTTCATGCGTAAGTAATACGCGAAACATATACTTGTACTTGCATCAGTCCCCGGCCATGAACCTCGGCCAGCGTCCCAAAGCGGAGAAACCCATGCAGCAGGTAGACTTCCCCAACCAGGCCCCGCCCGCCGTCGCCTCGGCCGAGCCCATCATCCGCGCGGAAAAAATTGAGAAGTACTACGCGCAGCCCAGCCAGAACCGCATCCAGGTGATCTCGGCCACCGACCTGAGCATT
The DNA here is from genome assembly GCA_003164255.1 of Acidobacteriaceae bacterium. Classification (GTDB taxonomy): domain Bacteria; phylum Acidobacteriota; class Terriglobia; order Terriglobales; family Acidobacteriaceae; genus Telmatobacter. Next base: position 2,442 of record PLST01000464.1, read on the forward strand.
CTTCCCGGCGAAATTCTCGCCCTCCTTGGGCCCTCCGGTTCAGGCAAATCGACCATGCTGCGCATGTTGAGCGGGCTCTCCACGCCGACGGCCGGCCAGGTCTACTGGCATCAGAAGCCCATCGCCGGAGCCGAGATCAATGTCTCCATCGTCTTCCAGAGCTTCGCGCTCTTCCCATGGCTCACCGTTCTTGAAAACGTCGAAGCGCCCCTGCAGGCGCGCGGCGTCGAACCCGATGAGCGCCGCGCGCGCAGCATGAAGATGCTCGATACGGTGGGCCTTGACGGTTTTGAGGCAGCCTATCCCAAGGAGCTCTCGGGGGGCATGAAGCAGCGCGTCGGCTTTGCCCGTGCCCTGGTCGTCGAGCCTGAAGTTCTCTTCATGGACGAGCCCTTCTCGGCACTCGACGTGCTCACCGCTGAAAACCTGCGCAGCGAACTGCTCGAGCTCTGGGCCAACAAGACCATGCCCACCAAGGCTGTCTTCCTCGTCACCCACAACATTGAGGAGGCCGTCTTGCTCGCCGATCGCATCGTGGTGCTCGGCCGCAATCCCGGACACATTCGCACCGACTTCCGCGTGCAGCTTCCGCAGCCCCGGGACCGCAAGTCGGAGCCCTTCACCCAGCTTGTCGACTACATCTACAAGGTCCTCACCCGGCCCGATGTGGTGCCTGCTCAAGCGCCCGACCAGCTCGCCGTGCCCGCAGTCCGCGACCAGCGCCAGATGCACTACCAGATGCTGCCTCACGCGCGGCCCGGCGGCGTCGCCGGATTGCTTGAGCTGCTCCTCGACAAGGGCGGACGGGACGACATCTACCACCTCGCCGATGATCTCGCCTTTGAAATCGACGACTTGCTCCCCATCGTCGACGCGGCCCAACTCCTCGGTTTCCTAACCGTGGAAGAAGGCGACGCCGCCATCACGCCCAGCGGCACAGAATTCGCAAACTCCGAGATTCTCCGTCAGAAGGAGCTCTTCCGCGACGCTGCCGTTGAGCACGTCCTGCTCCTGCGCCAGATTAGCCGCGCCCTTGAGGCCAAAAGCGACCACACCGTTCCCGAGGACTTCTTCCTCGACATGCTCGACGAGCAGTTCAGTGAAGAGGAGTGCCTGCACCAGATGGAAACCGCCGTTACCTGGGGCCGCTACGCAGAGCTCTTTGACTTCGATGCCGGACGCCGCCGCTTCGTCCTGCCCGACGCCTCGGAGGAGGACGCCGTCGCCAACACGCCGCCCGTCGCACCGTCCGCCCCGCCCGGCGAAGAGGATAGCAAGTGAACGTTCAGCATCCTCTCGCCCGATCTCTCGTTACCGCGCGCACCTGGCCCTTCTTCATGGACCTGGTGGTGGGCGCCCTCGCACTCGCGGCCTTTCTCGGCCTGGTCAGCACCGGTGTCTACTGGCTCGGCAAGCCTGTCCCGGTGGTTCCCATCTCCAACTCCATCGGGGCGCTTCCGCTCTACGCCTTTTACTCAATTGTGCGTATGAGCATCGCTTATTTCCTGTCGCTGGCCTTCGCCATCGGCTACGGATACACCGCTGCCTACAACAAGCGCGTCGAGCCCTGGATGGTCGCGGTCCTTGACATCCTCCAGTCCATCCCCGTCCTCAGCTTTCTTCCTCCCGTCGTGCTCGCGATGGTCGCCCTGGTGCCCGGCCACCAGATGGGCATTGAGATGGGCGTGATCCTGCTCATCTTTACCGGCCAGGTTTGGAACCTCGCCTTCAGCTTCTACTCCTCACTCAAAAGCATCCCGCGCGAGATGGTTGAAGCCACGCGCATCTATCGCTACTCCGCATGGCAGCGCTTCTGGCAGCTCGAAATGCCTTACGCGGCCATCGGCCTTGTTTGGAACTCGATCGTCTCGGTCGCGGGTGGATGGTTCGCGCTCATCGCCTGCGAAATGTTTACCATGGGCGATCGCAGCTTCCAGCTCCCCGGCCTCGGCAGCTACCTGCAAACCGCGACCGCCAATGGCGACATCAAGGCCCTCATCTCCGGCTTCGCTGCCGTCATACTCATCGTCGTCGCCACCGATCAACTCATCTGGCGACCTCTCATTGCCTGGAGCGACAAGTTCAAATTCGAGCAGGTCGAGTCCGCCGACCGCGTTACCTCGCCCGTCCTCGAAATGCTGCGGCGTTCCAACCTCTTCAGCTCACTGCCCGACCGCATCTTCGCCAGAGTCGAGGAGCCCATCTTCCGCCGCCTGGCCCGCAGCCGCGAGTGCCAGGTGGTTCAGCCACTCGATCAGGAAGAGCCAAAGCCTTCGCCGCTTTTGTGGGTCCTCGCGGTTGCAGCCATCGCCGCAGCCTGCTGGGGCGCGGTCAGAGCCGCATTCATGCTCAGCTCCATCACATGGCCCGAGCTCCGCCTTTTGCTTGAAGGCGCCGCCGCCACCTTCCTACGCGTCAATGCAGCGTTGCTCATCTCCGCCGCTTGGACCATCCCTGTAGGTGTCGCCATCGGGCTCAACCCCAAACTCGCACGCATCGTTCAGCCAGTCGCGCAGGTGCTCGCCTCGGTCCCTGCCACTGCATTTTTTCCCATCCTACTTATCGGCCTCGTCAAGATCGGCGGCGGCCTCGGCATCGGCTCCATCGCCCTCATGCTGCTCGGCACGCAGTGGTACATCCTCTTNNNCCTCATCACCGGCATGGTCACGGCTTCAGGCGGCGCCTGGAACGCATCAGTGTTTGCGGAGTACTCCCACGTAGCCGACCGCACCCTGCAGACTATCGGCCTCGGCGCGCAAATCGACGCGGCCACCGACAGCGGCCGTTTCCCGCTCCTGTTGCTGGCTACCATCATGATTTCCCTCATGGTCGTCAC
>PLST01000453.1:0-1198 GCA_003164255.1 Acidobacteriaceae bacterium
CTGCTGCCACTGCGCAAGCTCATCAAGAAAAGCAAGCTCATCGCTGTCGGGTTCTCCGTGACCGGGAAGGGGGATGCTCAAGAGCAGGTTTCCATTCTTGCTGACAATATCGACGAACAGAGGGATCATCAGCGATGCCTTCTGGTAATTATGGTTCTCGAAGATCTCGCGGCTATAATGCCAGCCGCCGATGCACGCTTCGGTCTGCCACGGATTCTCTTGCAGAGTGTCTGTGAGGCCTCCCTCGAGGTCACGGGTCAGCGTGCCCCAGATCGGCTCTTGCACCTCTTTCAGATCGACCACGCCTTCCAGGCGCCCCGAGTGCGTCTGGATGTTCCTGTTGTAGTAGTAAGCCATGATCTGGGGTGCGAGGTCGGGAATGCCTAACCAGACCTTCAAGTCGGGGGCGCCGGTTCCTCCATCGTCAAAGGTAAATTTTGTGCCGTCGTCGAAGTTGAGGATGTCGGGGTCGTACTTATCGATCACATCCTGCACGCGGAGCAGGAACTGCTGAACGAATTCCGGACACGGCGTGTTTTTCTTGTGTGGTTTGCCGTTGAGCAATTGTGGATCCAGGCCCTGCCACCACTTGCCNNGTTCCGTGATAGCTGACTCCGAAGCGCAGTCCGTTTGCGCGCGCCGTCGTTGCCCAGGTGCCAACGATATCTCGTTTCGGACCAACGTTCACTGCATTCCAAATCTGGTGCTTGGAATTCCAGCAATCGAAGTTGTCGTGATGAGTAGCCAGAGAAACGAGATACTCTGCTCCGGCACGCTTGTAGAGCTTGACCAGCGCATCGGGGTCCCACCGCTCGGCCTTCCATAGATGGCAAATATCCTTGTATCCGAATTGAGACGGGTGCCCGTATTGCTTGACGTGATAGTCATATTGACGCGTGCCTTGTATGTACATATTGCGCGCGTACCAGTCGCCCTGCTCGGGGACACACTGCGGGCTCCAATGCGCCCATATCCCGAATTTCGCATCTCGAAACCAATCCGGGCATTGATAGGACTTCAGCGACTCCCAAAACGGCAGGAAGGGTCCCTGCGGAACCTCCCCCTGGAAGAACTGCGAGTTATCCAACGCATGCGCAATGCGGGTCAGCGCGAAGATGGAGAGTCCGCTTCTGAGAAAGGATCTGCGATTCACGGCTGCGTTACCACCTTTCAGAGATTCATTGAAACACGTCTACGA
>PLST01000453.1:1223-1809 GCA_003164255.1 Acidobacteriaceae bacterium
GGTTTGTACTCACCAGTTGTCTCGATCTGAAGAATCGCCTGGACTGGCAGCTCGGCACTCGATCCTCCAGCTAGAATGCGTATCGGCTCCTTCTCAACGCGCCACAAGTGCGCTGCTGTATCCCAATAGGCAAGATCTCGCGGCTTGAGATCGAGTACTACATTTTTCTCAGCGCCCGGCTCGATACGGACACGCTCAAACCCCTTGAGTTCGAGTTGCGGCCGTTCGACCGCGGAACCGAGATGCTGGACATACATCTGAACAACCTCGTCGCTGGCGTGCTTGCCCGTATTCTTTACTTTCACTGTTACCTGAACGTCGCCGTCGGCCTTCACGCTGGGTGCACCAAGGTTCAGGGCTTCATATGCGAAGGTGGTGTAGCTCAGCCCGTAACCGAACGGATAAAGCGGTTTCTCTTTCGAGTACATGTAGGTGCGGCCGTGCCGGATGTTGTAGTCCATCATGGGCAGCAACTGTGCGTCGCCCGTGGGCCATGTCTGGTTCAAGCGGCCGGCCGGCGAGTAGTCGCCGAAGAGCACGTCAGCTAGCCCGTGGCCTTCTTCTTCGCTGTTATGGGTCATATGCA
>PLST01000453.1:1839-8107 GCA_003164255.1 Acidobacteriaceae bacterium
CGCGCATTGGCCCCATCCGGCATTGCACGTGGGATGATTGCCGACAACGACGATAGCCACATCCGCCCTGCGCGCCAGGGACTGCGCTTCTGCAACATTGGAGCCATCACTAAAGAGCACAGACGCACCGGGAGCCGCCTCCCTGATGCCCTGCACGATGCTCACGCTGTACGGAGGTGTTCCGCTGTACCAATCAAGCTGCACCTCATNNTCGTTCTTGAGCAGAACGACCGACTCATCTGTTGCCTCACGCACCAGTTCCCTGCTTGCGGCTCGATCCCAGGGCGGCAAATTGCCGTTCGACTCGCGGCCGATCTTCGCGTAAGGATCAACTCCCGGCGGATCCAACTCGCCAAGACGCAGATGAACACGCAACATGTTCGTCAACGATGCGTCCATGTCCGCTTCGGTCAGCAGGCCATCTTTTAGAGCTTTGGCCAACTCCGGCTGGAATTCGTCAAGGAACCGATTGATACCGGCCTTAACGGCGGCAGCGGAACCCTGTTCTTTGTCGGGGAAGCTCTTGTGAGCCGTGATCAGCAAGCCCAGCGCGCCGCCGTCGGTACAGATGATGCCGTCGTTGCCCCACTCTTTGATCACAACATCCTTGAGTACGGGGTTAATCATCATGGGAGTGCCGTTCCATGAGTTATAGGAAGCCATCACGGCTCGCGAACCGCCTTGCTCGAAACCCATGCGAAATGGAACGGAATAATATTCGCGAAAAAGGCGCTCGTCGAAATCGGAGGAAGAAGAGGCGCGGTCCTTCTCGTTCTCATTCGCGAGAAAGTGCTTCATCAGAGAGGCCGCCTGCCAGTGCAGTGGATCGGGCCCCTGTAATCCCTGGATGAAGGACACCGTCATAGTGCCAACAAGGTACGGATCCTCGCCCATCGACTCTTCTGTGCGTCCCCATCGCGGATCGCGGCTCAGGTCGGTGTTCGGGGCGCGCACCACGATTCCACCGAAGTCGGTTACTGGGTTCTGGTAGTAATAACGCGCCTCTTCTCCCTCAAGCGCGCCGATCTTTTTCATCAGCGTTGGGTCCCAGGTCTCACCCAGGCCCTTTTCCTGCGGAAAGGTCGTTGTCGGTAACGGTTGGTGGCCGCGTGGCCCCCACCCGCCAGGACCACCTAATGCGAGCCCGTGCAAACCTTCTGCCTCATCGGAAAGGACCAGATGAAGGCGCGGGACCTTGGGATGTCCACCCATGAGATCGACCTTTTCCTGCAAGGTAAGACGTCCCAATAAATCGGCAATGCGAGCATCATCACTCAGCTTTGGATTGCGGAAAGGATCATCTGTTTGCGCGCCTGCTTCCCATACGAAGACTGTAAGAACAAGAAGGAAGAAAAGGACTGGTTTTCTGTTTCCACATTGCTTCATGAATTACTCCCGATAACTCGATGACTGAAAAAGCACATTTGCCTGAAATTGCGGCAACTCTATTCCACGAGGTCCGCCTGATATGGCCCGAGCTTCATTTCACCCTGGTATGACTTGTTTGAAAGCACTCCATGCGCATTCATACCGACTGCGATAGCTTTTTCCTGGGTGGTTGTATTTACGTATAACGTGCGGCCATCCACCACCCTTGCGTAGACTCCCTCCGGGGTTGCCGGCCCCGGCTGAATTCCAAGCGATCCATAAAGTGTGCGGACAATTGGCCCAATTAACGACGATTGTGCGGGCGCCGCAAGGTAAATTGCCTGTCCCTTGCCAAACTTGTTCACAGTTACCGCGGGCGGATTGCCGGTGATGTTTGAGAAACTTGCGAGCGTGTTCGCTGTCCTGGGCTCCAACACCTCGTAGTACTTGATACTCGCCTGCGCTTTCTTTCCATCTATCTCAAATTCCGGAAAGACATCGGGCTCATAGAACTGGGCCGTGCGCAACCCGAAGACGTCACTTAGTCTTCCTGGCAGGGGTGTATCGAACCACAAACCGTGTTCATCCACCTTCGCCGAGTATGCGGTCATCAGGACCGTGCCGCCCGCGCTGACAAAGTCGCGAATAGCCTTTGCGCTCGGAGCGTCCATCACATAGTCGGCAGGCACAACGACGAGCTTGTACGACGCGAGACTGTCATGGCCTATGTTAATGATGGCCGTGTCGATGTTATCGCGGAAGAACGGCTCAAAGGCACCCTGCACCTGCTGGGTATATGGCGTCTTGAAGTATTGACGTGTGGTAGCGGAGGGAGAGGTGGAATCGATGAAAGAGTCGAACGAATACGCAATCGCAACTTGCGGATGGATGTAGCGCGGAAATCCAAAGTTCGACAATAGCTTGTAATCCGAAGCAATGTGCGCGAACTCATCCACCTTCCACGAGGGAGTGTTGTCATGGTCGAGTAATCCGAATAGCGCCTGCTCCTCTCCCCCCTGGTGGCTGTTGAACGTCCATGCAAGAACTCCCTGCGCTCCTATCATGAGCGCCAGATGAGCGTACATGCGGCTCCGGCCTGGTTCGCCATACCAACCTCCACCGCCTGCGGTGAACTCGTTGAACCAGATTGGCTGCGCGAGATCTCCCCTGGTTAGAAGCGCCTGATAGACACCACCGGCTGGATCGCCGGGATAAAATCCTTCCGCGGGGAAAGAGACATACGACTTATACGTACTGAGATAATCAAATCCGCGCCTCGACGCGTTGTCCCAGAGATTAGATATCGACGGGGTGTCCGGCATATTGCGGCCGCGGATTGCATCGAGGTCCTCAAGCAGGGCCACAGTAACATCGGACCAGTAACGATGAAGGTCCAGATGGCGCTCGGAAGGTCCCGGACCGTCTGCGAGTGGCAAGTCGACATCTTCAAAGCTGTTCAACCTGCGCGACCACCGCTGAGTGGCCCATGCCTTGTTGAGTTCATCGATGGTTCCGTACTTCTTCTTGAGCCAGGCGATGAATCGCTCTTTGTCGGCCACCGAGTACGACATGTAGCCGTTGCCAATTTCATTGTTGTAGCCAATGGCTATGATTGCGGGATTATGGGCGAAATGGTTTGTCATCGCTTCGGCGAGGATCTTCAATTCGCGCGCATAATTCGGATCGCTTATGTCATCCATATAGCGCTCCGCGGGAGGGAGGCGCGTGCCATTCTGGGAGACAATATCGACGCCCGGATACGCGCGATGAAGCCAGATCGGCGCCGGCGAACCAGGAATATCCAGAATCACCCTGATCCCGTTTTCATGCATCCTGGAGATAACTTTGTCCCACCACGCAAAATTGAATTTGCCTTGGGAGGGCTCGAACGAATCCCAGGAAAGATCTCCAATGCGCACGACATTGAATCCCGCATGCTTCATGATGTCAATATCGCGATCGATCTGCTCCGGTGTGCGATCGATGGGCTGATAACAAGTCCCGACAAAGAGTTGCCCGGGGCCGGGCCAGTTTGGATGCGCCGAAGAATCCTGTGCTCCAGACGCAGAAACCAGGCTGGCTACGAAGATGAGAGGCAATGCAAACGTGCTAAGTGACATAGGCCAACATTTCCTGTGACTCGGTGGATGGGTTCCTTTGCTCATAGGCTCTTATGCGCGCAACGGACTTGCTGCTCGATCTTTCAATTGCGCTTCTCAATGCTCGTCAACTTCACAAGCACGATGTCATTGCTGTTCATTGGAATTGTAAACTCCACCGTGCCCTTAGGCCCGCTTTGCAGAACCTTGTCTGTTTCCGGAAGATCGCGCGTGAGTTCGTTTAGGTGAGCGATTTGTGGAGCGCTCAGTTCTTTGGGAGAGCCCATCTCGATGTAGGAGGAATCGGCGTCATTCGCGTGATACCCGGTGCGATGCAACAGAAGGTGGTAAGTGGCATTCGGCACGAGGTGAGTTACCTCGAACTGCACGGGCGCCGAAGCATGCGCGGGAATCAGTTTGGTATAAAAGGATCGATTGCTCGCTTTTTGATCAGGATTCTCGAAGTCCCAGATGACTGCAGTCAAGTTTCCATTCTTTGCGGCCAGCATTGCCTGCGGGTCGGTGGTAGGGAGGCTGTCGCCTTGAAGTGCATGAAGGTATTTATACGCGAAGTATGCCGGCTTGCGGATGCCTTGCGGATTCAATAGCCCGAAACCACCTTGAAACGGTGCTGTCGGAGGACCAGGTTCCTCGAACAAATCGGTGTATGTCCAGTAACTCATTCCCTGCACCAGTCCCTTACAAGCTTTGAGCTTGTTGAGGATGTAGGCGGCGCTGATATAGGAGTCATGAACAGAATCGCGCGGCGTGTAGCTTGTGCTCCATTCCGTGAAGTAGAGAGGCAGTTGAGGAAAGGCTGACGCGGAGATCTGCTCACGCACCCGCTTGACATCTCCGACGATTGCATCCGGAGAAGGATCAAGTTTGGTATCGCTCTTTCCCTCCTCGTCGAGGAATCCTCCCTGGACTCCATAGGTATGGGTCGATACGAAATCAACACCGGCCCCGCTCTGCTTTACGTGGGCAAGGAACTCTGGAACCCAGGCAGCTCCAGCTGTGGCGGGACCTCCGACTCGTAATTCCGGATCAATTGATTTGATGGTCTTCGCGGTCAGATCATAGAGTTCGAAATACGCTTTCTGATCAGCACCCTCCCAAAACCCCGCAAGGTTCGGCTCGTTCCACACCTCAAAGTACCAGGTGCGCACTTCGTCTCGTCCGTAACGATCTTCTATATGGCGGATGAATGCGCCCACAAGGTTGTGCCAACCTGCGGGATCAGGGTGCGAAGTATTTCCGTGCCAATAGAAGATGCTGTTCTGTGAGGTGGCAAGCGCTTGCGGTGTGAAGCCGAGTTCAACAAACGGCTTGATATGCCTGGCCAATAAGTCGTCATAGAGTTGATCGATTTTTGACCAGTTATAGACGGTCTGGCCCTTCTCGACCCGCACCGTTCCCAGAACGTCGTGAAAAATCGCGTGGAACCTTATATATCGAAAGCCAAGCTCATCGACGGCCACTTTGAGTTGCGCCTGGCTGTCGTCACGAATGAGCGTTCCGGGATAATCGGACCCGACCGATAAATCATAGAATTTATCAATTGGACCGGAAGTATCGTTGATATCGACGACCATGTGCCGAGCTGGAAGCGGGCTTGACTGCGCGGCCAACACCGAAGATACAGCAGAAATGCATAGGACGAAGGTTAAAAGCCGTTGTAAAACAGAGCCGAGCATAGATAGAGCACTTCCCTTGCAACGATCCGACTGCTCCATGTGTCTTTCCTTTTAGTTAGCGGTTTCAGTGAAGGTCACCGAAGCTGCGCCGAGCGCAAACTGGTCCTGCGCAGTGACGGTCACAGCCTGCTCCGACGAAGGCAGCGTCAAAGTGACGGAAGCGAGCCCCGATGCGTTGGTTTGTGCAATCACGCTGGTCCCGCTGGCGGAGCCGGTGGAAAGCGTGCCTGCCGAAGTGGTGAAGAGAATGCCCGCGGCCCCTGCAGTGAAGCCGGACGGGACGGAGGACAAGGTGACGGTAAGCGGCTGCGCAAGAGCCGCACCAGCGCTGCCCGATTGGTTGTTGCCCGACTGGAGGGTGAGTGACGCGGCGGATTTGCCGACGACGATCCAGCCGCCCTCGGTCTGCGTGGTTGTACCGTCGTTGCCAGTCACGGTGTAGTGGCAGAAGCCGGTGGTGCTGGCGGGGTTGACGGTAATAGTTGCCGGCGTGGCGGGGGTGATGGCCGGGTTGGTGAGCGTGAGCGAACCAGCGCACGCCGTAGCGCCCTCAAAAGCATCGAAGACGGCCGAGGTCAGGGTAACGGGGGTCGTGCCGCTGATGATCCTGGGATTCAATATCCCGGTGCCTGAGGCCGGAATCATCAGATCATCGGGATTCAAATACCATTCCGCGGCGGGCTTGGAGGGCTGCGTTCCACTGACCACCAGGAGTGTGATGGTGTAGGGTGCAAAGCTCTGCGTCGGGCTCCAGGCGGTGGAGGCCGCGGCGGTGATCGCGCCGGGGCTGGTTGATCCCACCGTGTACGCCGAGTANNAGGACCATGATCGTCATCGTCGTGCCGGTGGCGTCGAGCGCTGCATAGCTGGCGAACAGGTCAGGATTGGCAGAGCTCTGATCAGAAACCGATAGTGTGCCGAAGCCGTGCGTGGCCCCGTCGTAATTCGTGTAGAGCTTGAAAGACTGGTAGTTGGGATGGGGCTGATTGGTTGTGCCGTCGGTCGCCGATGGTCCGCCCCAGCGCGTGGAGAAGCTCAGTCCCTCGCGGCCCATCACACCAAAGGCATCCGCATCAGAGAGTGCCGTGGCGAAGTCCCACTCGC
>PLST01000453.1:8150-8530 GCA_003164255.1 Acidobacteriaceae bacterium
GCGGCTGCTCGAAGTTGCGAGTTGGTGAAGCCTGTGGTGTCTACGTTGTCGCCAACATAGGAATGGACATCAAAGACGTCGAGGGTACGTGCGCCGTTGATCTGGTCGAGCCAATAAATCTGATTCAGCCACCAAGGCGCGTAGTCGATGCCGGCGTGGGCGTTTTTGTCGTCTCCCGTGGGACCCGCGGACCAAAGGTAATTCCAGCAGCAGGTGATAGGGCCGAAACGAACTGCACTCGGGTCCCAGGTTTTCAGCGCGGCGCCTTCCGTCTCAAAGAGATTCGACAACTCGGTGTAGCCGGGATGGTTGGGATGTACGTCAGCATGCGAACCATCCCAAATCTCGGGCTCGTTGTCCATGTCGTAGAAGTGGCAACT
>PLST01000238.1 GCA_003164255.1 Acidobacteriaceae bacterium
AGCAACAAGCTGCTGCCGGCCTGCGTGGCCACCGTCTTCGAGGGCATGGAAGTCAGCACCAACACAGAAAGACTCCAGAAACACCGCCGGATGATTCTCGAGATGCTGTTCGCCGAACGAAACCACATCTGCTCGGTCTGCGTGTCGAACGGCCACTGCGAGTTGCAGGCGCTGGGCCAGGAGCAGGGCCTCACCCATATCCGGCTGCCTTATCGCAACCCCGAGCTGAACGTCGATGCCTCGCATGAGCGCTTCACAGTGGACCACAATCGCTGCGTGCTGTGCACCCGCTGCGTAAGAGCCTGTGCTGAGATTGAAGGCGCGCACGTGTGGGACGTGATGGGACGCGGCATCAATTCAATCGTGATTACCGACCTCAACGATGAGTGGGGAAGTTCCACTTGCACGCGTTGCGGCAAATGCGTCCAGGTTTGCCCCACCGGAGCCTTGTTCGACAAGAGCAAGATCGGCTCCGACCATCCAAAATATCCAGATTTTCTGCCTTATCTGAACCTGATGAGGGAGGCGCAATGAGCAAGTTGAAACTGGCAACAGTGTGGCTCGACGGATGTTCAGGTTGTCACATGTCATTCCTTGACATGGACGAGCGTCTGCTCGAACTGGCGGAGTTCGTCGATGTGGTCTACAGCCCCATCGTCGACGCCAAAGAGTTTCCTAATGAAGTGGACATCGCGCTGGTCGAAGGGGCGGTGGCGTCGGTGGACGACGAAAAGAAGATCAAGAAGATTCGCGCCCACTCGAAGATGCTGGTGGCCATGGGCGACTGCGCGGTGGCGGGCAACGTGCCGTCCATGCGCAATCCCATCGGTCCTGAAGCGATCTTGGAACGGGCGTATATTGAGAACGCAAGCGCGCAGCAACAAATCCCCTGCGTGGTGGTTCCCAAACTGCTCAAGGTGGTGCGGCCGGTTCACGAGTTTGTGAAGGTGGACGTGTTTCTTCCCGGATGCCCGCCTTCTGCCGACACATTTCACGCAGCGCTCACAGCGCTGGTCAACGGCGGACCGCTGGATATCTCGGCGCTCACCCGCTTTGGAGCCTAAGTCATGAGCCAGACGATCACCATCGATCCGGTAACGCGTCTTGAAGGGCACGGCAAGATCACCATCTACCTCGACGGCAACGGCGAGGTGGAGAACGCGCAGTTTCATGTGACCCAGGTGCGCGGCTTTGAGCGCTTTGCGCAGGGGCGCCCCTTTTACGAGATGCCCAGCCTCATGGCGCGCATCTGCGGCATTTGCCCGGTCAGCCACCTGATCGCTTCAGCAAAAGCGTGCGAGGCCATCATGTCGGTGCGCATTCCCCATACCGGGGCCCAGTTGCGGCGCATGCTCAACCTCGCGCAAATGGTGCAGTCGCATGCGCTCAGTTTCTTCTACTTGTCCTCGCCTGATCTGTTGCTGGGCATGGAGTCGAACCCGGCAACGCGCAACATCTTTGGCGTGGCGGCAGCAAGTCCCGAGTTGGGCCGCGCCGGCGTAGGGCTTCGCCGCTTTGGCCAGCACATCATCGAGTTGCTCGGCGACAAGCGCATCCATCCCGGATGGGTAGTTCCCGGTGGGGTCACCGAGCCATTGTCGGCCGCCAAGCGCGACGCCATCCTGGCCATGATTCCCGAGGCTTACGCCAACGTGACCCTGGCGCTCAACTGGTACAAGAAGGTCGCCGACACCTTCAAGGCGGAAATCGACGTCTTCGCCAACTTCCCCTCGCTCTACATGGGCCTCATCAACGAGGACGAGTCGATCGAGTTTACCGACGGCACGCTGCGCATGATCGACGCCCAGGGCAAGACCATCGAAGACGGCATTACCGCAAGCAGATACACCGACGTCATCGGCGAAGCGGTCGAGAACTACAGCTATACCAAATTCGCCTATTACAAACCGCTCGGCTATCCGCAGGGCAGCTATCGCGTGGGCCCGCTCGCCCGCCTGAACATCGTCAAATCCATGGGCACTCCGCTCGCGGAAAAGGAACTTGCCTTATTCAAGCAATTGGCCGCAGGGCCGGTTGAGAGCTCGTTCCACTACCATCACGCGCGGCTCATCGAGGCGCTCTACGGGATTGAAAAAATCGAACAGATTCTCAGCGATCCGCTGATTCTCGACAAGCACGTGCGCGCCAACGCCGGCGTAAACCGGCTTGAAGGTGCAGGCCAGGCCGAAGCGCCGCGCGGCACCCTCAACCATCACTACAAAGTGGACGAGAATGGCAAGATCACCTGGGCCAACCTGGTGATCGCCACCGGGCAGAACAACAACGCCATGAACAGGGGCGTCTTGCAGGCCGCAAAGCACTATGTGAAGGACCGCAAGTTCAGCGAAGGCGCAATGAATCGCATTGAGGCTGTTGTGCGCACCTTCGATCCCTGCCTGAGCTGCTCGACGCACGCGTTTGGGCAGATGCCGCTCGTTCTCACGCTCCTTTCAGCTGAGGGCGAGGTTGTCGATCAGCTCGTTCGCTGAGTACGATTGAACGCATGAACCTCACCAGGGCCCGATGCCTCATTCTTGCCTGCGGCAACACGCTACGCTCGGATGATGGCGTCGGGCCTTGGCTTGCTGCGTGGGCTCAAGAGCGATTTCGCGACGAGCCGGGTGTCCTGGTCGTAAGCCGCCACCAGTGGACGCCCGAGCTGGCTCAAGACGTCTCGAGCTCGGAGTCGGTGTTATTCATCGATTGCTCGGCGGAGTCGGCGCCCGGTGCCGTCCAGCTTCTTGCAGTCTCTCCTACCGGCGAAACACAAGCGCTCGCCACGCATCACCTGGATGCAGCCCAGTTGTTGGCCCTGGGCCGCACGCTTTACGGCTCCCTGCCTGCGAACGCACTGCAACTCACCATCGGCGCCGGGTCAACGGAATTGGGTGAGGAGTTCAGCGCCCCGGTAAGAGCGGCGCTGCCTATCGCGTGCCTGAAGTTGGAAGAAGCGGTTGCACTGCTGCTGCGCAATAAAGAGCGCTCGCTTTAGGGAAGGTATCCTTCGAGCTTGAACGAAGAAGCGTAGTCGCCCTTCAGCGTTCCTCGCAGAACGATCCTCATCCCCTCGGCGTTAAAGGTGTTGGCCACAGCCTCCGGATCACTCTGCTGAATGCCCACAGGAGCGCTACCACCGCGCAGAACAGGCCGAAGAGTTTCCACTTCAACTGAACCAATGCCTGGCGGACAATGCCCAGCTCGTCGAAAGCAGTCCATTCCTCGCGGATCCTGCCATCCGCGATGCGCCAGACGGTGATTCCCCTCATGTCAATCTTCACGCCCGTTGCCGGAAGCGGGCTCGCAGCAGCGGTGTTGGTTCCCTTTAACCTCCACACGACGGTCACCAGGTCACCGTCAGACGAAATCAACTCCACTGCGATTTTCATGTCAGGGCAGGCCTGCTTCTCCCACCGTGCGGCCGCCTGATCTTCTTCGAGACTGGCATCCCTGTGCTGCCCGTGATTCACGAAATCCGGTGCGTAGATTTCATTCGCAACTTGAAACTTGCCCTGATTGAAGATCTCGTCAAAAACCCGCCTGGCGACCGCTACGTTCTTTTCCTGCTGAGAGGGCAGAGTGGGAGATAAGCTCGCAGGGATGGTCGCACATGCCGGTGCGCATGCCAGTACGATGAACGCCAATGCGATTCCGAAATGTGGCCTGCACCAATCCATGTGTGCTCTCCTGCAATGCTCAGCTACGATTTTGTGGATGGGTGGATGATAGTCGATGAAGTCGAGGACCAGAAAACAACTGCGCCATCTATGCAGCTCTTCGCTTTGCTACGGCTGCTGCGAGGGCCTGCCGTACCCGGGGCAAAGATGGCGACGGCGGCAGCACCGAAGTGCAGCCGCCGTTGTTCTGAGGGAGGGCTTTCCGGTTAGAACGCGGCCACTGTCTGGCGCAGGCTGTACGAGCTGAGCGTCTTGATGTAGTTGC
>PLST01000478.1 GCA_003164255.1 Acidobacteriaceae bacterium
CGGGAATAGATCCCTCCCATCGGGTTCCCCTTCGAAAGCCAATTGAGAAACCCCATCCCAAGCAGCGCCGCGGAAAGCACCTGCAGGACCAGAACGGCCATGGGTGCATTACCCAGGCCCAATGCAGCGGCAACTTCCTGCGGCAAAAAGTTGAGCGCCAATCCCATGCCAAAAAGAAGGATCGCACTCGCGGTGAGCACTATCGGCGATTTCACTTGCTTTGACCTTTTCTTGCCTGCAAACCGAATCAGCAACTCGGATGTCACGCGTTGATTGCCATTCCTTCGACCGCGCCGTAGGCATCGAGCATGGACTCGGCTAACGTGGGATGCGCGTGGATGGTGAACATCATCTCCTCCACCGTCCCTTCGAGTTCGAGTACCGCAACGGCTTCGGCGATGAGCTCCGTGGCTTGCGGGCCGAGGATGTGGACGCCGAGTATCTCGCCGTATTTTGCGTCCGAGACAATCTTCACAAAGCCATCATGGCTGCCCACGATGGTCGCCTTCGAGTTGCCCGCGAAGGGGAACTTGCCCACCTTGACGTCGTGGCCTTTTTCTTTAGCCTGCGCCTCGGTCAGACCCACTGAGCCGACCTGCGGGTCGCTATAGGTGCAGCCGGGGATTCGTTCGCGATTGATCGGTCGGAATTTCTTGCCGGCTATTTTGGCGACGGCCACCATGCCAGCCATTGCGCCCACATGGGCAAGCTGCGGCAAGCCTGCCACGATGTCGCCGATCGCGTAAACGCCGGGCTCGGCCGTCTCCTGTGCCGGGCCAACTTTGACCAGGCCGCGCTCCAGCTCGACCTTCGTTTTTTCCAAGCCGACATTTTCTGTTTGTCCGGCGCGGCCGACGGCTACGAGGACCTTTTCGGCTTCCTTGACTTGAGTTTTGCCGTTCTGGTCGGTGTACGTGACCTTGACGCCGGCATCGGTCTTCTCGACCTTCTCGACCTTCGCACCGGTGTTGACGTCGATGCCGCGCTTTTTGAAGAGGCGCGTGAGCTCTTTCGAAATCTCCTCGTCTTCAACGGGAACGATGCGCGGCAGGAATTCGAGAATTGTGACTTCGGTGCCGAAGCTGCGGAAGATGGAGCTGAACTCGATGCCCACCGCGCCCGCACCGATCACGATGAGCGATTTGGGAACGCGGTCGAGGGAGAGAATCTCGATGTTGGTGAGAATGGTGGAGTCGGGTTTGAGCCCCGGGAGCATTTTGGCCGCGGATCCGCTTGCGAGGATGACATTTTTCGCCTTCACCTGACTGACCTGACCACCTGCCGCGCTAACGTCGACAGTGTGTACGCCGTCCCTCGCGGGTCCGGTCAGCTTTCCATAGCCCGCGATGACCGCGATCTTGTGCTTCTTCATCAGGAATTCGAGGCCCTTGACGTGTTTAGTGATGATGGAGTTCTTGCGGTTGAGCACCGCGGCCCAGTCGAGCTGCGGCGTGCCGATGCCGGCTATGCCGAACTCCGCTGCGCTCTTCAGGTGGTCCCACAACTCGGCATTAAACAGCAGCGCCTTGGTGGGGATGCAGCCGACGTGCAGGCAGGTGCCGCCAAGTTTTGGCGCGTTGTCAATGAGCGCAACTTTCAACCCGTACTCCGCTCCGCGAATCGCTGCTGTATAGCCGGCGGGACCGCCGCCGATGATAGCTACGTCGTAGATGGTGTCCAAATTCGCGGCGGGGGTGGTGGCTGGCTTTGTATCAGGCAAGGAAAACTCCGTTCCGGGGTGCACATAGGAAGAGCACGCGCCGCATTGCAGCCTTCAGTTTAAAGGATGCGTGTTGGCTGCGGGGCCCGGTTGGTGCCGGTCTAAGGAATCAGGCGGGAATTGGGCCTAGATCGCGGCCTTAACCAGCGCGGCTGCAGCCTGCACGGCGTCCCCGTCGTTGCCGAAGGCCGTAATCCAGTGAACGTCAGGCTCGCGGCGAAACCAGGTGAGCTGGCGCTTGGCGTAGTTGCGGTGGCCTTGCTGCGCGGCTTTGATCCCGTCTTCCATGCTGGAACCTGCAGACAGAACGGCCATTGCCTGCCGGTAGCCGAGGGAGTCGAGTGCCTTCACCGCGCCGAAACGCTCAAGCAAACCGCGAGTTTCTTCGACAAGGCCCGCAGCAAACATCTGGGCGCAGCGGCGGTTAAGGCGATCATAAAGCTGCTGCCGCGGTGGATTGAGCCCGATGCGCAAGAGCCGAAAGCCAGTGAGAGGATCGCGCGCAAGAACCTGCGACATGGGTTTGCGGCCCGCGAGACAGACTTCGATCGCGCGGATCAGCTTGGGCGTGTCGTTGGCGTGAATGCGTGCTGCCGATGATGGATCGAGCTTGGCCAGGAGGCGATGGAGCCAGCCCTCACCCTGACGTTGCCTGCTGCGCTCCAGACGCTCGCGCAGTTCCTGTTGGCGCTGAGGCCCGGCAAACAGGCCATCGGTGAGCGCGCGCAGATAGAGGCCCGTTCCACCGGTCACAATCGGAAGCCTTCCCCGGCCGTCGATTTCGCGCAAGGCCGCGCGCGCGAGGCGGCTATAGTCTCCGGCGGTAAACGGCTGGTCGGGATCGGCCACGTCAATGACGTGGTGCGCCAAGCGCACGCGTTCTTCTGCTGTGGGTTTGGCTGAGCCCAGATCCATCCCACGATAGACAGCCACGGAATCGCAACTGACAATTTCGCCAGAGAATTGTTCGCCGAGCGCGAGCGAGAGGGCAGTTTTGCCGCTGCCGGTAGGGCCGAGCAGGACGACAAGCAAAGGTGTCGTTGCAGGGTCTTGCGCGGCGAAGCCGCCTTTCGCCGTGCGCGGAGCACTCACGGGCGCCACCAGCCGATCGGAAAGATCCACGACGGATTGGTGTGGAGTAGAGCCCAACCGAGAATCACGACGGCCACAAGGATGAGTCCAAGAGCCTGATTTCGACGATAAGCACGCTGCTGCTGTGCTCGCCGTTCCTGTTCGGCGACCTGTTCGTTGTACGGCTTGATGCGGGTTTCGACCATGGCGGATCTCGCTGGATTCACGGTGAGCCGCCGGGCGGGGGGCCACCACGCACAAGTATAGGGGAGGAGCAGATTGGATTCGGGAGAAGGGCGGGTTGGCCCATTTACGCGGAGCGTTTGACTTGCACCCCCCGCATTGCCGACCATTAGCTTTTGGGCGTGAGTCAAGCCCGTTTGGAAGGTGTGCTCTTCATGAAAGTCTTGATCCTTGGTTCCGGTGGCCGCGAGCATGCGATTGCATGGGCGGTAAAGCGGAGTGAACGCGTAACGGAGGTGGTTTGCGCGCCTGGCAATGGTGGAATCGCGCAGGTTGCCCGTTGCGTGCCCGTGAACTTGAAAGACGTGGAGGCCATGGTGCGGCTGGCTGAGGCCGAGCAGCCCGGCCTGACGATTGTGGGCCCGGAGCTGCCGCTCTCACTGGGAATTGTGGACGCGCTCCAGGAGCGGGGTCTGCGCGTCTTCGGCCCCACGCGCGCCGCGGCGATGCTTGAGACCAGCAAGGGATTTGCAAAACAATTTCTGCAGCGCCACAAAATCCCCACGGGCAATTTTGCCGTTTGCTCCAGCGTTGCCGAGGTGGAAAAGGCAATCGACTATTTTCACGCGCCGATTGTCGTGAAGGCCGATGGCCTGGCCGCGGGCAAGGGCGTGATCATCTGCAGCTCGCGGCATACCGCTCAAGAGGCTGCCCAGGGGCTGTTCTCAGGCGAGCTCCTGGGTGAGGCAGCGGAACAGGTTGTGATCGAGGAGTTCCTCGAAGGCGATGAGGTGAGCTTCCTTTGCCTTAGCGACGGAGCGAACGTGGTGCCGCTGGTTCCCGCCCAGGACCACAAGCGCGTTGGCGAGGGCGACACCGGTCCGAATACCGGGGGGATGGGCGTTTACTCGACCGACGAGCTGCTGGAACCCGGAATGACGGAGTGGATTCTGAAGCACATTGCCGAGCCAACGATTCAAGGCATGGCGGAGGAGGGGACCCCGTTTGCCGGCGTCCTTTACATCGGATTGATGATGACCGCGCGAGGTCCGCAGGTGCTGGAGTTCAACGCGCGGTTTGGCGATCCCGAGACGCAGGCCCTGCTGGTGCGGCTGAATAGCGATCTGGTGGATGCTCTTGAAGCCGCAATCGACGGCCGGCTGGCCCAGACCCAGCTCAGCTGGAATCACGGCGCTTCAGCATGCGTGATCGCGAGTTCGGGCGGCTATCCAGGGAGCTACAAGACTGGATTGCCGATCCTCGGCCTTGGGTCGGCGTCGCAGGTTCCTGGCGTCCAGGTTTTCCATTCGGGCACGACGCTGGTTGGGGGCAAGCTGCATACAGCCGGGGGGCGTGTGCTGGGCGTAACGGCGGCGGGTGACTCGCTGAAAGAGGCATTGGCGCGCGCGTACCAGGCTATGGCCGAGATTCACTTTGAAGGAATGTACTACCGGCGAGACATTGGCCACCGCGCTCTGAAGCCGGGGAACTGATCGCCGACAGGAGAGACCATGAGCGCTGCAATCACTCTGGAGGAACTGCTGGCCTGGAATGACGAGGCCGCACGCTATTGGAAAAGCCACCTGGAAGCCAACCCGCACCTGCTTGCCTTGCCCTGCGACATTGGCCCTGCCAAAAACGTGCAGGAGTTTGTGCGGCACATCTGGACCGCGGAACTACGCTGGGCCCAGTGCCTGGCCGGCGTACCGGTCATCACGAAAGAGCAGTTGCCGGAAGGGCCGCTCGATGCGCTGTTCGCTTTGCACACGCAGGCAATGCAGGTCTATCGGAGCCTGCTGGCTGCTGCTGACGAGGAATGGAGCAAGTCTTATGTGCTGGAGTTTGACTGGGTGCCGGTAGAGGCTCGTACGGTCTCGCGGCGCAAGATCGCCATGCACGCGCTCTTCCACAGCCAACGTCATTGGGCGCAACTGACCACTCTGATTCGGCAGGCTGGGTTCCCCTCGGGATTCAGAGGCGACCTGCTGTTCAGCATGGGGCTCAAATAAGGCCCGGCTGCGCTTCTTGAATAGCTCTAAGAGACCGCCTCAGGAGCACTGGCCAGATTTCCATTCTTCTGGAAGCAGGTGCGGCAGAGTACGGGTCTTCCCTGTGTTGGCTTGAACGGAACGGTTGTCTCTGCACCACACTCAGAGCAGGTGGTACGCGTCTCAGGGCGAACCTTCTGGTTGCCGCGGACGCGCTTAGCCTTGCACTGCTTGCAGCGCTTGGGATCGTTCTTGAACTGTTTATCGTTGAAAAAGACCTGCTCACCCGCTGTAAAGACAAACTCGGAGCCGCAGTCAATGCACTTCAGAATACGATCAGTGAATTCCATGGCCGGCTTCCCTGAAACAGGGACTTGCTTCGAAATCGGCCGTGGCTCAAAAGAGACGTGCCGGTCCCGGTTCCCTGTTTCCGTTCGTTGTACAAAACAAGGGCCCGGGCCGCGGTAAAAAGACGGCGGCGCTGAATTGTCTAGCCGATTAGTCGGCAGAACTGTAGGAATGAATGCATTCTGAAAAAGCCAGGTAATTAAGAAAATGCGCAATCACGGTAGGAGTCCCGATTAAGCATTTACTCTTCGTCAGCTCCCGCCTGATGAAGGGCGGGAGCCGCCGAGGCTATCCGTACCGCAATTGGTTAAACCGTTAATCCTGCTCTTTACGAGCCTTCTTACGATTCCGCTTGCGCGCCAAAGCTGCCTTGACGCGACGCTTCTCACCGGGTTTCAGATAGTAGGAGTGACGTTTGACTTCCTTGATGATGTCCTCCTGCTGTACTTTGCGCTTGAACCGGCGCAGCGCATTCTCGAGCGGTTCGCCTTCCTGAACGCGAACCTCAGCCAAAGAATTCCACCTCCGAACCTGCCTGAAAGGCTTTGTATATCATACTGGAGTTCTGTCCCGGAGGCCAATAGGTCCGAGGATTCTTCAAAGCAATCGCATGAACGGGAGTGAATTCGCTCTGCCCCTACGGAGCGGGAGATGCGTGCCGGAACGCATTCCCAGGGTTGCGCTGCGCTTCACCCTGGGCTATTCTCCACGCCTCCCTACGGGAGGAAATGAGATTCGACCGGGGCTGACTGTTCCGGGTAAACTCTGTTGAGAGGTTCTCATGATCCGCAGCTACCAGGGAAAACTGCCCCAGATTCCCGCCAGTTGCTACATTGACCCCTCGGCGCAGATTCTTGGCGACGTAATCCTCGGCGAGCGTTCTTCGGTGTGGATGAATGCCGTTATTCGCGGCGATGTGAACTCGATCCGCGTTGGTTCCTACTCGAACGTGCAGGATTGCGCGGTGCTTCACGGCCAGCGCAACCTATATCCGGTGATCGTGGGCGACTGGGTGACGATCGGCCACAACGCCACTGTCCACGGCTGCATCGTCGAAGACACGGTGGTGATCGGAATGGGATCCCGCGTTCTCAACAACTCGCGTATCGGCGAGGGCTCGATCATCGCCGCCGGCTCGGTGGTTCCAGAACATACGGTGGTTCCGCCGCGCACCCTGTGGGCCGGCGTACCGGCCAAACTGCGCCGCGAACTGACGGAGAAGGACCGCGCGCTCATCCTCGAGTACGCAAAGAATTACCTGGATTACGTGGAGATCTATCTAAAGGAGCCGACGGGCTGACCACCTTCAGTGTTTTCGATACGGGCTTCGGATTACGTTCCGCGAAGAACCGCTGATGCCAATAGGGATAGACCGGCGCCGTTCTACAAGCGGGCGAAGTAGCAGGGAGAGCGCTTTTACTTTCTTCCCATGTACTGATCTGTTACTCCGCCCCCGTCCTTTTCGCTGCCCTATGTTTGTGGGAAAACCCATGTTTTGAGCGGGTTAACTGCATTGTTCTCCTTCAAGTATCTTATTTTTGAAGACCTTGGAAGCTTAAATCCTGAAGACAAAGGTCTTATTCAGAGCACCGTAGGGCAATTCCACCGGTTCTTTGGTGGTGTTCTTTGACCTATTGCCATAGTAGCTGTTGGAGGGAAATAACCTGCAAATGGGCGAGCGAGTGGAACCGATTGAAAATAAAGGGGAAAGGGGGATGGCGGAGGGTCAGGGGGCTTGACGCGGCTTAGGCGAAAAGCAGCCACCGGGAAATCTGCGTAGCGGATGTTGTTCAGATGACATAAACTGTCATAAAATGAAGGTATGCCGATGACCTCCCTGAACATTTCGCTTCCTGATCCGCTCAAGGCCTATGTAGAAGAGCGCGTCGCCTCCGGCGACTTTGGCACGCCCAGCGAGTTTGTCCGCAACCTCATCCGCCAGGATAAGGAACTGTGGCGTTCGCGTCTTGAAACCGAGTTGTTAGACGCCTTGAAGACAAGGGAACTGGTAATCTCGCCGGAGGAACTGAATGGGCGCAGTCTCGTTTCGGTTCTGCGAGAAAAGCTCGCCCGGCAGTGATGGAATTGCGGGTCTCCGAAGCTGCCGCTGTTTCGATCGTTGAACAGGCGGACTATTACCGGCAGGCATCGGATCTAGCGTTGGCTCAGCGATGGGAAAGTGCGGCAGAGCGGGCTGTGCATTCCTTGCTGAGTTGGCCGGAGCGGGGGACTCTATGCCGCTTTCGGTCACCCTCTCTTGCAGGCCTGCGGTGGATATGCATTTCCGGTTTTTCAAAACATATGGTTTTCTATCGGCATTTGCCGCAGGAGCGGGCAATCCTCATTGTTCAAATACTGCACGGCGCTCGCGACCTTGAAACCATCCTCGATGAGGAGTGCTAGCTAAAGCCACGGCGCCTTCGTCTCACTCGCCATT
>PLST01000463.1:0-857 GCA_003164255.1 Acidobacteriaceae bacterium
GCGTCGCGGGAAGGTTGCGCAAAGCGATAGTTGAAGCTGCCACGTCCCGCACCCGCAACGTGGGCAAGCACGCCATCAAGCGCAATCCTTCCTTCCTCGTCTGCATTGAAGCCTTCATATAGAAAGTCGCGAAGAAAGCGCCCATTCTGCGAAATGCCTTCTCCATATACGCGCACTGCCGGCGCAACAGCATCGGGAGCGTGCTTCGCGTAGGAAGCGAAATCACGAACTGCGGCAAACCCTCCACCGGCAACCACGGGATCCGCTACAACATACACGTATTCGTAAATGCGTCCCGGCTGAAAGCCTCCCTCAAGATGGATGAAACGGTCACTTGGCGTGAGCTTTCCATTAACCGTATGTGCAAATACCCACTGCGAGCGGGGAATCACGGTCCGCTTGGCATCGCGTGAATCGCGAACGGTGAGCATGTTCCGCGGATCATCAGGCGCGGCAACCGGGTATTCGGTGCCCCCGATCGTGGCGCGCATTAAATGCCCAAGCGGGACTTCAGCCTCGGACTTGGCCAGCATGAAGTCGCCGCGCAGTAACCCGCTGATGGTTTTTCCATTCTCCTTTGCAATGGGTGCAAAGAATCGCAGCGCCCCCGCGCCCGCCGCGTCCCATTGCCACCCGATGCTGGCGATGGTAAAGCCATTGCGCAGCAGCCATGCGTCGCCTGCATCGCTTGAAGCATCCCAATTGCCACCATCGACGAGTGCAATAATGCGGCTGTTCCCGCGGTTCGGAACCTCAAGAATCATGGAGCCGTTGCCCTTGCTCGCATCCTTCGGACGCACCACAAAGAAGTCGGCCGAGAATTCGACCTGCCCATTCTTCAGGTTGACGGCCTTGTC
>PLST01000463.1:912-7933 GCA_003164255.1 Acidobacteriaceae bacterium
TACCATACGGCAAGCCGCGAGGGCCTTTGCTGTTTTTATCTGATCCAGGAGTTGACCTGCGACCTGGCGTAGAGCAGTCACGACGCCAGCCCGACCAATCTACACGGCGTAGTCCAGGGCGACAACCTCATGGATGTCGATCGCCGGCACCTCGATCACGATTGCGCCATTCTCTTCCCGATAGTGAACATCCGTGCCGGCTGCGAGGAGCCGTGCGCTCTTGACGCGGCGACCCTCAGGAACTCGAATGCGGACCACTTGTCTGGAGAGCGGGATGACCTCGCGCAGTGGCCCCTTCATCATCATGGGATTCGTCAGGTTTACCAGATGCACGGTCATGGAGTTCTTCTGTTCCCAGATCGACACATCGAGGACGCCTTTGCCCTGCACCGACAAGGGTGCGGACTCATCCGTGGCCCAGGCAACGGCGTTACGCAGCAGCATGGCATGATCGAAACTCATCACATCCCAGAACGTACGATCGATATCGCCCGGAAAGTAAACCACGCGGCCCTTCCCCACCTGACGCACAAACACTCCTGCATCGTGAGTCGTTTCTTTCGGCGGGAAACACTCCTCCATGGGAAGGTCAGCATAGGTTGGAATCACGGTCAGGGGCGAATACTGATTCGCGTTGATGGGAACCACGTGAACCCTGCGAATGGAATTGATGATCCGGCCCGCATCCTCAAATCCCGCCACCAACGGATGATGTTGTCCGGTGCCCGAATCTTTCTTGAGTTCAAGATAGGAGTTCTGCATCGGGCCTTCCTTGCTGCCTGCGTACGATGCTCCAAAGAGAGACGCAAGTCCGAAATCCGGCCGCGGTACGCCCCACTCGTCATAAAGTGAAGTCTCGTACGTCGCGATGATGCTTCCGCCGCGATCGACGAACTCACTGATCTGTTTGCACTGTTCCGTTGAGAGCGCCGCGATGTTCGGAAAGATAAGCGTGCGATATTGATCGACATGTTCCCGATCGAGCAGGCGATCATGGACCATTTCGAAGGGGACTCTGGCTTCGACCAGTGCATGGTAGAAGCCGAGGCCCGGCTCATCGACCTTGGCGGCTGCTTCCGGTCCACCATAAAACCAGGCGGATTGCTGCGAGTAGACCAGACCGACCCGCGCCAGCGACTTTTCGTTCCGAAAATAATCCTCGTTTGCGTAGTGCCACTTGAACACTTCCTCGATGACGGGGAACCAGCGCATATCCATTGGCTTTGCGTTGAATTTTGTAAAGGTCGGACGAAAACCCTGGGCAATTCCATCGGCCATCCAGAGGCGCAGTTCGGCGGCGCTCTGTACTGAATCCTTCCAGCGGTACTTATCTTCGAGCCCTACGCTGGTAAGGCTCGCAATTGCCTTCCGGCCCATGGTGGAGCGAAACTCCTTCGCGCTTTTGCCGGCAGCCCATGGGGGCGTTAACCCGGCTCTCCCTTGACGGTCCGCGCAAGCTGTGGGCATCAGAGCTCCCAAGGTCTTCATGTCGAGATCGCTGAGCGTTCCGCCGCCGCCATTGGCGAGGAAGCTTGCATTGGGGTTGATTTTCTGGATCGCATTGTTCCACACGTGCCAGAGCTCAAAGAGCCGCTGCTGATGCCAGACAATGTACTCGCGCCGAGCTTTGTCCTGGGGGTCGAGGGTGCGCGGAAGATCGAGACCGGAGAAGGCATGGAAGTTGCTTTGGCAGTGTTCGCAGTAGCACATGCCGTTTCCAGCCCATCTGTTGGTAAAGATGCCGTCCGTCATGTACTTCGTCATGATCTCCTGGTGCACGGCGGTCATGAATTCAAAGTTGTACGGCCCCAACGCGCATGTGAGCCAAAAGTCCGGATCGGATGCGTGACGCCGCTTTTTGCCATTCTCATCCACGGTGAGCCAGTCAGGGTGGGCATCGTACACGTCCTGATGACAGGCATGCGGATCGGTGCGGGCGACCACATTCATGCCGAGAGCCCGGCAGCCCCTGGCAATGTCGCCAAACGCATCCCGATCGCCAAGCCACTTGCTGCGATAGTGCATGGGAATCTGCGTGGGATAAAAGGCCACGCATCCGCCTGCGTTCAAAATAGTGGCGTCCGCATGGATCTTCTTGAAGTAATCCAGCCAGAACTGCAGATCGTAGTTGCCTGGATCGTCCTCAACAAAACTCAGCTGGGCCCAGCGCATCGGCCGGCTGTACCAGCCTTCAGGCTGCTCGCCTGCGTCGCCGGCAGCGGGCGGAACGATGGCTGCGAGCGCCGACTGCTGGCCCTCAAATCCAACCAGGCAGCCCGCGGAAAGAGCCGCGGTCTGCTTTAGGAACTTCCTTCGTGTGCTGCCCATTGTTCGGCCCCCTGCAATACGGATTTGGAAACAGAAATGTTCTGCGCCCGGTTTCTTTCGAATACGGGCGCAGAGATATCGTACGGGTTAGTGGTTCAGTTTTGCAGCAAATTGGATTTGACGGCCAGTTGCGGCGTCCTTCACCAATTCTCCGCCGGCTGAGTTGCCAGAAGACGACCTATTCCGGAATCTGCGCGCCCGAGGTGGACGTTGCGTCAACAGGAACGGTGATGGATTGCGGCGTATTCCCTCTTGTGGCGCGAGTAGCTCATCAGGCGTGGACCAGGGCCTCGAATAGTTCTTCGAGGACTGCCTTCATCTGAAGCTTGGGAAAGAGGTGGGGCTTAAAGTGGCTCTCGAGAGCAACCGCGCTCAAGACCGCTCCCATGATGGCCAGGCGGCGCTCAACCCCCACGCGCGCCGGCTTGCTGAGGCCGTCGCCGAAGAGCAATTTGATGAGGTCGTGAACGGAGGAGCTTGCCACCTTCTCATACAGCTTCAACAACTTGTCCCGTGACTCTGGCCGTCTAAGGGCGTACAGCTTGAACTCCAGCATGAGCGTGCCCCAGGACTGGTCGCTCACCTGGGCGCCGAGCCATTGCTTGAAGATTGCGAGTCTCTTGCTGACAATGGGCTCAATCTCCAGCGCCTGGCGCATCGCTGTGTATTTGGTCAGTACCCGCTGCTCCATTAGGGCCAAAAACACATCCTCCTTGCTGGTGTAGTGCGCATAGATGGCGCCACGGGAGTAGCCGGCTCGCGCCGCGACTTCTTCAAGCTGAGTCTTTTCAAAGCCTTGCTCTGAGAATATTTCCTGGGCGGCATCCAGAATCTTTGCCACTGTCTCGGCAGTTCGGAGCTGCGGTTTGTTCTTTTTTCGTTGCTGGGCCATTTCGATCTTTCTTGACAATTGCTGCTGCTCTCAACATAATAATACACACGCGTATGTATTTTTCAAATCAAATTCGCACCATGTCACGTCCGGCAGCCGTTGTGGCCCTTCTGCTGGCAGCCGCAGCGGTGGACTGCCGGGCCCAGAGCACCAGGGCCCTCCAACTGCCACTCTCGGCAAATGCGCAATCCGGGGCCTCGGTCGAGCAATCCGCTACGCCGTCGATGTCGTCGAGCGTGAACACAATCAACACGCAGGTGCGTGTCCAGGGCAGTTACAGCGGAAGCGCGCTTGATTCGACTGCGCCAAGCGGCGCTATTACCCTCACATTTCCTGAGGCGATTCGCCGCGCGCTCGAGTTCAACCTTGGCAAGATTGGCGCGGACGCAGCTTCGCTTCAGGCCCAGGCGCAGCGCATCTCCGTTCTCAGCTCCCTTTTGCCCACAGTCAGTGCCAGCCTCTCAGAGAACGCAGCCAAGGCGGACCTTCAGGCGGAGGGCTTCAATTCAAGCCTCTTTGGCAGTTCGCTCGGCTTCAGCTTTCCGAATACTGTGGGGCCGTTCCATTACTACGACCTTCGCGGTTCGATGCAGCAAAGCATTCTTGACCTCACCGGGGTACATAATTATCGATCTGCCCGGGAATCAGCCGATGCCGCCAACCTGGACGCGCGCCAGGCGCGAGAGGAAGTTGTGCTCGCAGTAACGGGCGCTTATCTCCAACTGATGGCAACCTCGGCACTGATCGACGAGCAGCGGACCGAGGTGCAGTACGCAGAGGCAAGCTACAAGCAGGCAAGAGCCATGGCGGACGCCGGCAACAAAGCTCCCATCGATGCCAATCGCGGCCTGGTGGAGTTGCAGACGGAACAGCAGCGCCTGCGTTCTCAGTTAGGCGATTGCGAAAAGCAAAAGAATGCTCTTGCACGGTTGATTGGATTGCCGCTCGGTCTTGACATTTCCATCGCCGAAAAATTGGAAACACAGCCTTATGACACAGCACCGCTCGAGGAACTGATCCATCGCGCATGGTCTCAGCGCCAGGATCTGAAGGCCGCGGATGCGCAGCTGCACGCGGCCATTGAAGCGCGCAAAGCGGCTGGCGACGAGCGGTTACCTTCAGCAAAAGTCGAGGGCTTCTATGGCGTTGAGGGCATCAATCCCAACCAGGGAAATGGGATCTTTCAAGCGTCGGCATCGGTCAATATTCCGATTTTTAGCGGTGGCCGCCTCCATGCCGACGCCGTTCAAGCCGATGCTGTTGTCACAGAGCGCAAGGCCGAACTCTCCAATGCTCGAGGCGCGGTTGAGTTGGACGTGCGCAATGCGTATATCGATTTGAACGTGGCCAACGACCAAGTAGCGACGGCTGAGAGCAACCGAACGCTGGCTCTTGCCACCTTGCAGCAGTCGCAGGACCGATTCGCGGTGGGCGTTGCGGACTCGGTTGAGGTAGTCAACTCGCAAGAGGCGTTGGCTGCAGCCGACCATGACTACGTGAGCAGCCTGTTCTCACAGAATCTGGCCAAGATCACCCTGGCCCACGCCATGGGCGAAGCCGAAAAAGATCTTCCCAACATCTTCAAAGGGAGCAAGTAGATGAGCGCCGAAACTCAGACTGAAAAACCCACGCAGCCTCAATCGGAACCAGCAGGCCGATCGGATGAGGCCGGCATCGAAAGCACCCCGCGCCACCGCTTCAATCCGGTGATCATTGGCGCAATTGTTCTCGTGCTCCTCCTGGTTGCCATCGGAATCTATCTCTACACCCGGCAGTATGAAACCACCGATGACGCCCAGGTGGACGGACACCTGAATCCGATTGCCTCCCGCATCGACGGAACCATCACTGCTGTGCATGCGGACGACAACCAGATCGTCCAGGCCGGGGCCCTGCTGGTGGAGCTCGATCCCTCAGACGACAAAATTGCACTCGAGCAGGCCACCGCGCAATACGATCAGGCCACGGCTCAACTTAATGCAACGCACCCGAATGTTCCCATCACGCGCATCAACAACAGCAGCGACCTTTCATCGCAGCAAGCCGAGGTACAGGGAGCCGAGGCTTCGCTTGCCGCCGCGCAGCACGATCTTGACGGCGCAGTAGCCCGTCTCAAGGAGGCGCAGGCAACCAACGAGCGCGATCAGGCGGATTATCTCCGTTACAAGGACCTGAACGACAAGCAGGAAGTCGCGCGCACTCTCTACGACCAGGCAAAAGCCACAGCAGAAGCGCAAACGCAAATCGTAGCTGCAAGCGTTGCGGCCGTCGCGTCCTCGCAGAAAACGGTAGAGCTTCGCGCGTCGCAACTAGCCGAGGCGCGCAGCAAGCTCACGCAGGTACAAAACAGAGCCCCACTGCAACTGGCTGCCCAGGAGGCCGACATTAAGGGCCAACAGGCCAATGCCGAGGCAACACAGGCGGCTCTGGAACAAAGCCGGCTCAACCTTGCCTACACCCGCATTCCTGCTCCGGTCGCTGGCGTTGTTACTGAGCGCAGCGCGGAAGTCGGTGAACGCATCAGCAAGGGCCAGCAGCTTTTCATGATCGTGCAGATCGACGATCTTTGGGTCACCGCCGACTTTAAAGAAACGCAGCTGGCCAAAATGCGCCCTGGGGAGCGCGTCACAATCCATGTCGACGCACTGTCGCGCGACTTTGACGGTACCGTGGAAAGCATGCCCGCCGTTACAGGTTCCCGCACCAGCGTATTGCCTCCTGAAAATGCGACCGGCAATTACGTGAAGGTGATTCAGCGGCTGCCCGTCCGTATTCGCTTCAAAGCCGGCCAGAAAGATCTCGATAAGCTTCGCCCGGGCATGTCCGTCGAGCCCAAAGTGTGGTTGGACTAACGATGGCTGAAACCACCGCAATCGCACAGCCGCCGGCGTCGCCGGCCTTCAATCCATGGATCGTGGCCATGACCGTCACACTGGCCACGTTCATGGAGGTGCTCGACTCCACCATCACGAACGTATCTCTTCCGCACATCGCGGGCACACTCGGCGCCACTGCAGAAGAGAGCACTTGGGTCATCACCAGCTACCTCGTTTCGAGTGCGGTTGTGCTTCCCATGAGTGGCTGGTTGTCAAACCTCATTGGCCGCAAGCGCTTCTACATGATCTGCGTCGCCATCTTTACTTGCAGTTCGTTTCTATGTGGACTGGCCACAAGCCTGCCCATGCTCATCTTCTTCCGCATTCTTCAAGGCGCCGGAGGCGGCGGACTGCAGCCCACTGAACAGGCCATCCTCGCCGACACATTTTCGGCAAAGCAGCGTGGCATGGGGTTCGCTATGTATGGCGTGGCCATCCTGGTGGCGCCGGCCATCGGTCCCACGCTCGGAGGATACATCACTGACAATTTCAGTTGGCACTGGATCTTCTTTATCAACGTGCCTATTGGCATTCTTTCGCTTTCGCTCACGTCGCGAATTGTCCGCGACCCTGCATATCTCAGGAACATGATCAAATCCAACTTCCGCGTCGACTATATGGGCATCGGACTTATCGTCATCGGAGTTGGATTCTTGCAATATGTTCTCGACAAGGGCCAGGAGAATGACTGGTTCGCGTCGAATGCGATTCTCATCAGCTTCACTATTTCCATGGTCGCGCTGGTTGCCCTCGTTTTCCGCGAGGTCACGCACGAAAACCCCATCATGGATCTGCGCCTGCTTAAAAAGCGAAACTTCGCCACTGCCATCTTGTTCAGTTTTATTCTCGGCATCGTGCTCAACGGCTCAACGGTGCTGTTGCCGCAATTCTTGCAAAACGACCTTGGCTACACCGCGCAGCAGTC
>PLST01000463.1:7950-9928 GCA_003164255.1 Acidobacteriaceae bacterium
CGGCGTCTCCTTCGGGGCCGTTGTTGAATACCGCATTATCCAGATCATCGGAATCCCGTTCATCTTTATCCCCATCAGCACGCTCAACTATGTAGGCGTGCCGCGCAACAAGTTCAACCAGGTTTCCGGCATCAGCAACTTTGTGCGCAACATCGGTGGGGGCACGGGAATCTCTCTGCTCACGACCTTCCTTGCCCGCCAGGATCAGATTCATCGCACCGCCCTTACCGCGCACACCAACCATGGCAACCCGTTTTTCGAAAAGCAGTACCAGGCTTTGGTGGGAAGCGCCGCAGCCACGGGCGTTGGGCCGGTTCAGGCCACGCACCACGCCTTGGCGCAGCTTTCCGGCCGGGTCGATCTGCAATCGAGTGTGCTGAGCTTTGCAAATTCTTTTTATGTCTTGAGCATTGTCGTTTTGTGCCTCGTCCCGCTGCCTTTCATCATGAAGCGACCAAGTGCGGAAGAGTCGGCAGCCGGCGCCGCTGCCCATTAGCCAAGGATCGCGCAGAATTCCGGAAATACTTTGGCTGCCGGACTAAATCGGGCCTCCCCCCTGCATTCGTCCACTGCCGGATCCGGTCCGCCCATTGAGCCGGATCGGCGTAAGGCCGTGGGCCGAACAACAGACATCCCAATGGCCGTCCGGCTCTTTCGCATCAGAGAAAACCCCTGGAACGAACACTCTTTGCGATTTGCGCAGGAGTCCGCCCGCAATGATACCGTCGCCAAATGGGGAGGGCAAAACCCAGGTCCGGCCCTATCTTGTTGGGGAGTCGAAGAAAATCATCGCCTGAACACCGTGCCGTGTTGTATGTTCAAACAATATCGGCGATTTGGGGCTCAATCCATCCGACTCGTAGCCGCCGGGAGATTCGGATTCGTACCCCTTGGGCGTACCGGTCAAGCAAGAGTTTGTCAGCCTTGCGTAGCCCACCAAAGGATGAGGAGGTCAGGTTTTGCGACCAGAACAATGGGAAGTTTTCAAGAAAGCTGTGCGCCGGGAAAAGCTCGATAAGGTGCCCATGGCGATGATCATCGATAGCCCGTGGATTCCCGGCTATCTCGGCATCAAGCATTTGGATTATTTTCTTGATCCCGAACTCTGGTTTCAATCAAACCTCAGAATCATGCGCGAATTCCCAGACATCATCTTCGTCCCGTCCTGGTGGATGGAATACGGAATGGCGGCGGAGCCTTCGATCCTGGGCGCCAAGATCAAGTTCTGGCAGGACAATACACCGAGCGAATACCACACCCTTTACCGGCTGGAAGACATCGACAGCTTCCCTGAGTACGAAGTGGAAGCCGATGGCTTCGCTGGTCTTACGCTGCACCGCATCGCCATGGCCCGGCAGCGCATTCTCGATGCGGGTTACATTCTGCCCATGGTCACAGCCCGTGGACCGCTTTGCACTGCGGGCTTTGTGCGCGGCACCACCGAGTTCATGATCGACCTTGTGGAAGACCCCAAGGGGGCGCACAAGTTGATCGACTTGTGCACCCGCGTCATCATCGACTGGCTCAAGGCGCAGCACAAAGTCATGGGCGACACGGTCGAGGGAATCTTCATCCTCGATGACATCGTGGGTTTCATCAACGAAGAGTATTACCTTGAGTTTGCGCACCCTTACTTGAAGCGGATCTGCGACGCTTTCCCGAAGGACTGGGTCAAGCTGTACCACAACGACGCCGAAGTCAACGCATGCCTCGACCACCTGCCTGACACCGGCTTCAATGTGCTCAACTGGGGCAAGCAGCGCCATATCTCCGATGTAAAAAAGCGAATTGGCGACCGCATGTGCCTCATGGGGAATGTCAATCCGCTGGAAATTGCCGTGCGCGGAACTCCTGACGAAGTGAAAGACGAAACTCTTGAGGTGCTTGAGGCCTCGGGCGGCGAGGGCATCATTCTCTCCGTAGGCGGCGGCGTCAGCCCAGGCATGCCACGCGAAAACGTCCTGGCCATGCTTGAGGC
>PLST01000463.1:9938-11052 GCA_003164255.1 Acidobacteriaceae bacterium
GCTGAATGAGGGACTGATTGCCGGTATGAGCGTTGTCGGCGAGGACTTCAAGCACAATGTGCTCTATGTTCCCGAGGTCCTGATTGCGGCAAGAGCCATGAAGGCGGGCATGGCGGTGCTGAAGCCTCTGTTGACCTCAAAGGACGGCGGCGTAAAACCGAAAGGCGTGCTGCTGATGGGCACGGTGCGCGGCGACCTGCACGATATTGGCAAGAACCTTGTCGGCATGATGGCCGAAGGCGCTGGTTTTGAATTGCACGACATTGGCGTGGACCAGAGTGTGGATAAGTTCATGGCGGCTGCTGAAAAATTCAAGCCCACCATCATCGGCATGAGTGCCCTGCTCACGACAACCATGATGTATATGAAGACGGTGATCGACGGCTTCGACGCTGCCGGCCTCAATCACATCAAGATGGCGGTTGGCGGCGCGCCCATCAGCCAGATGTTCGCCGACGAGATTGGCGCTGACGGATACGGCGCAAATGCTTCAGCTGCCGTGGATTTGTTTATGCGGCTTGCGGAGTAGGAGTAACCACCAGGGTCAAACAACCATGGCAATCTACAAGATCCTTTACTGGCAGGAAATCCCCACCCAGATCAAGGCCGAGGATGAATCGGACGACGTGACCGTGATGCTCGATGGCCGATTCATGGCGCAAGTGGACATCCTCGCCGCCAGGCGCGGACTGCAGAGTGCCGATGACTACCTGGCTCAATGGAAGTGGAGCGAGGAAGAGGAGCGCGACGGCTCCGCGCAGCAAGTTGCAGATGCTCTCAAGGCCGAACTTGAAGCAAAGGGAGTGTAGGAACTGCAACGTATGACCGTCCAACTCACCATCAACGGGCAATCGATCGAGGCGCAAGCCGGACTGTCGCTGTTCGATCACGCCGAACTGCTCGGCATCGACGTGCCAACATCCTGCCGCAAGCAGGGCAAGTGCAAGGAATGCATGGTCGAAGTAGTTGAGGGGATGGATGCCCTCTCTGCGGTGACCGAGCCTGAAGGCCATTTGAAAGGAAAGTTTCGCCTCTCCTGCCAAACCACGGTTGCAGCCGCGCACGGCGAAGTGCGCTGCCAGACCATGCGGCGCGGCCACATGCGCATCGAGCG
>PLST01000463.1:11102-14211 GCA_003164255.1 Acidobacteriaceae bacterium
GAGAATCCGCAGCGCTTTGGCGGCTCTGAGGTCATGTCGCGCATCGCCTACGATACCGATCATCCCGGCAGGCTGCTGATGCGCACGCTCGCCGGTTACCTTTCGCATGCCATCGAAGCATTCCCTGTCGATCCAAACAGCATCTACGAAATTGTGGTGGTGGGCAACTCCACCATGCGCGATCTGTTCTTCAGGCAAAATGTGTATTCCATCGGACAGACACCGTACCGGTCGATCACCGAAATTGAAATGGCTGAAGGAAAACGCACCTCAACCAGCCTGACTGAAACCGGCCTGCGCAGCCTTCTGCCCATTCATCCCAAGGCCCGCGTGTACGGCGCGCCCATCATCAGCGGTCACGTGGGCGCCGATGCGGCAGCAGCCATGCTTGCCGTGGACCTGGCGCACGAAGAGCGCTTGATCGCCGTGATGGATATCGGGACCAACACGGAGTTGATTCTCGGCAATCGACATCGCATCCTGGCGGCTTCGTGTCCCGCGGGACCTGCCTTCGAAGGAGGCGCTATCGCATGCGGCATGCCTGCGCTCGATGGGGCCATTGAATCATTCGCGATCGGCGGTGAAGGGCAATTCTTGCTCGGAGTCATCGGCGATGTTGCGCCGCAGGGCATTTGCGGCTCCGGCCTCGTTGACGTCATGAGTGAGCTGCTGCGCACCGGCGCAATGAATGAAAGGGGCCGCTTTGAAGATGACGTTCATCGCATCAATCTCTATCGCAATCAGACACGCGACGTCTTTCTTCTTGAAAGCGATGTCAACGAGCTGGCCCAGGCCAAAGGAGCCAACGTCGCCGGGCTGCATGTTGTCTTCTCCAGCTACGGCATTGATTTTGACGAGCTCGATGTTTTCTACCTGGCGGGCGGCTTCGGTCGCAACCTGAATGTGGAATCGTCCCGGCGCATCGGCCTTATACCGAGCCTGCCGCCTTCCAGGATTGTTCAAGCCGGCAACATAGCCATTGAGGGCGCAACCATCGCGCTGCTGTCGAAGACAAAGCGCCAGGAGTTGGAAGAGCTGGTTAAAAAAGTGGAGCACTGCCGCCTCGAAACGCACCCAGCTTTCTTCGATTTTTTTGTGGAGGGCTGCCAGTTCAAGCCCGTGGAGCCCATGCCTTGCGCCAACTAGATGAATCCGTCGAGCTCACCGGCGCAGTTGCCGAGGTAAATGTATTGCCTGAGGAATACATCCGGCTGCTCGGCTATCCACGCGGCTGGGTCCTCGAAGGCCGTGCCCTCGAGTTGGCGGATTGGGCTCGTGCTTGGTACGCGGCCAACGGCAAGCCCTGGTTTTATGCGCGACCGGCAGAGAGCCTCGAGATCATGGGAGACTCCGTTGTCATTGATGGAGTGGGTTTTGAAAGCAGCCGCCTGCGGAGCACGCTTGAGCAGGCTCAAGCGCACAGCGTGGTTCTGGTCGCCGTCGGAGCTGGCGAGGAGGCGGAGGAAGAGTCCCGCCGCCGCTGGGAACAGGAGAAGCCCGACGAGTATTTCTTCCTTGAGATCTACGGCTCCGCTGTCGTGGAGCATCTGACTACGATGGCCGGCGCGAAGTTGTGCGACTGGGCTGAACAACACAACATGGCAGTGTTGCCGCATTACAGCCCGGGCTATCCGGAGTGGGACATCGCCGAACAGCCGCGCCTGCTCGAGCTGATGAAGGCCGGGCGCAATGACCGGTTCCCTTTCCAACTGGAAGCGCTCGATTCAGGAATGCTGCGTCCGCGCAAAGCGCTGCTCGCCGTCTTTGGATTGACACGGCACACCGAACGGATGCGCCGGCTCACCGGCCTTGTCCCCTGCGAGAGCTGTTCTTTTGGCCCATGCCAGTACAGGCGCGCGCCCTACCGGCGAAATCCGCAGGCGTTCGGCGAACAGTTCCAGGTGCCCCTCGCAACGCTGCAACATAACGCCGAGTACAGTGTGAATCGGAAAGCCCTCAAGCGATGGACGGACGAACGCCTCTCAATTTGCGAGGGGCAGGACGGCGNNACTTGACATCGTCTTCCGTTACGAGGGAACAACGTGCACCAACATGGGCTGGCCTCTCGAGTTTCTCTACACCTTAAAGCTGGGACCGCGCGCAAAGGGCTACCCTATCCTTGAACAGCGCTGCGCTCCAGCATTTGGCGACACCGGCCACACGCGCATGTGCCAATATCTCGAGAATCCGTCGCGCCTGATGGCCGCCATCGATCATGAGAAGCCGCTTGACGGCAAGCACCTCGAAGAGGTTCTCGCGTGGCGTCCCGAAACTAATTCCGCCGGATGCTTTTGCACATCCACCAGCCGCGATCACAAATGGAAACTTGTGTTTGAAACAATTCACTACGCGCTTGCACAACGCGAGCGGGAGCAGGACATGGAACGATGACGAAGAAACTATTGCATGAAGCTATCCTCGAAAGGCCGTTGCTTGGCGATGGTGCAATGGGCACGCAGTTGATGATCGCCGGCCTGGCGCAGGGCAATTGCGGCGAAGCCTGGAACCTTACGCATCCTGAACGGGTGCTCGCCATCCAGCGCAATTACGTTGACGCGGGATCAGAATGCATCATCACCAATACCTTCGGCGGGTCGCGCATCATGCTTACGCGTCATGGCGAATTGGACCACGTGGTTGAGATCAACAAGGCAGGAGTGGAAATCGCCCGCAAGGCGTTCGGCGGCAAAGCCCTCGACGAAAATAGTGGCTATGTGCTGGGCGACATCGGGCCCTTCGGCGGTCTCATGGTTCCGTTCGGCGAATTCACTGAGGCGCAGGTGCAAGCCGCTTTTGAAGAGCAGGCCGGCGCCCTCGTCGATGGCGGAGCCGATGCCATCATCATTGAAACGCAAACTGGGCTTGAGGAACTCGGAATCGCCATCAACGCAGCCAAAACCGCCGGCGCAAAATGCATCATCGGCTCCATGGCCTACGACGTAACTCTCGACGGCTCCACCTTCCGCACCATGATGGGCATTGATCCCGAACGGGCTGCCGAGTTTATGGAGGAGCACGGCGCGCACATTGTCGCCTTGAACTGCGGCACTGGCATGGAGATGGAGCGCGCACGCATGGCTGTGGGGCGCTATAAGAGCGTAACCAGCCT
>PLST01000463.1:14234-28521 GCA_003164255.1 Acidobacteriaceae bacterium
TCATGGACGCATATCTGAAATCAAAAGGCATTCAAGTCAACGGAGCGTAACGTGAAAGCCAAACTTTGCGATGTGAATCAGGTGGCGGTCGAGAAACTTCCCATCCACACGGGCGACAAGTCCGGCATAGGCGTCCACTATGTCGACGCCTGGATCAAGCCAATGAACGTGAAGCTCGAAGATGGCACGCCAATAAAATGCAAGCGCCGCGGCTTGAAGGTCGCCTTGTCCGCCGGCCCGAAGAAGGGCGAGGGCCTTATGCGCCGGATCGACGTGAGCGGTGATCCCGTTGTCATGCTTGCTGCGGCCTTGCAGGAAGCAGCAAAGTCCGCAGGCATTGAACTCACGGTGGAAGACGGAGCAATTTTCGTCACGGTCTGAAGCGGCGATCATCCATGCGCGCGCCTGTGACTGCTTGACGAATTCCGCTGGAATTCCCGGCCGATCTTCGACGCGCAAGCGGAGTTGCTCACGCTTTCAAGCTTCATCCAAGCATTCGGCAAGTCGCCGCGCATTTGCGCCCAACTGGCTTTTTGAAATCCCCGGCCGGAACAGTGCCGAGCCGACGCCGTAGCCGTCGGCGCCAGATGCGCGCCACGCCGGGATCGTCGCGTGATCGACGCCGCCGACGGGCAGCATCATGGTTCCCTTGGGCAACACGGCGCGCAATCCCGTCAACATGCGCGTGCCCAGCACGTCCGCCGGAAACAGCTTAAGCGCATCGGCTCCCGCAGCAACCATCGCGAAAGCTTCGGTTGCACTTCCAACGCCCGGTACAGAGAGCATGCCCAATCGCTTCGTCTCCCGCACGATTGCGGAATCTGCATGTGGCGACACGACCAGCCGGGCCCCGGCAGCCTGAACGCGCTCCACGTCCTCGAGCCGCGTGACTGTCCCTGCGCCGATCAACATTTTGTCTGAGAACTGCGCGGCAGCAAGCTCGATGCTCTTGAACGGCTCCGGCGAGTTGAGCGGAATCTCCGCGATCACGATTCCCGCCGCCAAGAGTTCTGAGAACACATCTGCCACCTCAGAGGTTTCAATCCCTCTGAGAATCGCGATCAACGGGCATCGGTTCAACCAATCGCGCATTACCATGCCAGCTTCTCCGCAATGCGCAGCAGTCCGCGCAAAGCCGCTCCCTCTGGTTCCAACGTCGAATCCACGCCGCATGTGCCAAGAGCTATTGCATACAGCTTGCACAGGGCCGGCTCGCCGATCAGGTGGACTGGCTCACCCTTTTGCGTGTTCGCCTTCACCTCGTGCCCAATCAGAATTCCCGAAAGATACGACGACGCCGACTTTTCCTTCATTGCGCCGGTGAGCACAAGCGTCCTCACACCAAATAAATGATGAGCCAGTTCTCCGTCCTGTCTTGAGCGCGCTACGCCAAGCAGAAATGCATCCGTATCGCTCGCTTCCTGCTGAGTGCTGGCGCGAAGGATCGTTCCTTCGCGAATCGCCTTGAACAGATCGCCGGTCATTGAAGTCGAAAAGTCGGCTACCGTCTCGCCCTCCACCCGAACCCACTTCGTATGGGTGCCGGGCAGGCAAACATGGTTCGGCGCCGCCGCTCGAATGCCGCTGCCAAAAATCTCGGTCTCTTCTCCGCGCATCACTTCGGGAATTCCGTTTTCGTCGGAGCCGATCATCCCCGGCACAATGCGCACGTCAACTGAATTTGCTGAATCGGCTGCAACCCGGGTCACGGCTTTGACAATCTGCT
This sequence comes from Acidobacteriaceae bacterium, assembly GCA_003164255.1. Lineage (GTDB taxonomy): Bacteria > Acidobacteriota > Terriglobia > Terriglobales > Acidobacteriaceae > Telmatobacter. The sequence goes on from PLST01000463.1 coordinate 15,961, forward strand.
GCAGGCTCACGGGCACCGGAACGTAGGGCGCCTCTTTCCAGCCATTGCGCGCGCCCACCATTCCCGACATCAGCACCCTGGTTTCTCCGGCGCTCACCCAATCCCCAACCTCGGCGATCAAGGCATCGTGAAATCCTCCCGGCGAAACCGACATGGCGCCGCGGCCAGACGACCTTTCGTCTTCAACTTTTCCGCCTGCATTCAATTTCCAGGCGCGAAAGTTCGATGTTCCCCAATTGATCGCGATCATCGGCCGTCCCTGCTCTCAAGCACGCTCCATGGTACTGGCAGGGATTCCCTCAACACAAACCGACCACACCCATAGGAATACGTGTCAGGCGCTGGAACACTGGGGTTGGACGATGATCGGCGGNNAAATGCCTCGTCGGTCTCAGCGTCCTTCTCCAACCGCGCGATGCGTGCTGCCACGGTCTGGCGGAACCGCGGACTGATCTCATAGCCTTCATTCGTTGCGCAGTTGGTATTCATCGCTGGCTCTCCGGTGTTTTGTGATCAGAGGCTGAAAGTTTTTTCGGGAACGGCCTCAAGTTTTTCCCACTGGGGCCGATATTAACGAAGACTCATGAAAGGCGCCAGATTACCGAGTAACAGGACTCAGGTAATCCAGTGTACAAAAACGAGACAGGGGGCGGAGTCGCGCTCCGTCCCGTTTTTCTATTCGTCGTGTCGATGATGTCGAAGCTCAGTCTGGACTCTGCCCGTGGCATCGTGCCTGAGCGCGCGGCCAATGCTCCACCTTATCGCGCAACTGAGATGGCCGGCCGTTTCTTCTTGTTAATGTTAGTAATCGTTCTGCGGCGCCACGGCGTAATAGCCCTTGCGCACCTGCACCTTCAGCGAGTCGCCCTGGCATTGAAGCCCGATTCGCCTGAAGGTTCCATCGAGCTTGAGGTTGGTGGGCGTATAGCTGGCAACATACTGCGTGCGCAGTTCATCCTCAATCTGCTGGAAGGCTGCTTCAAGCTTCTTGCTGTTGTTGCCCACATCGATCAGGCGTCCGCCTGTCTCATCGGATATCCGCTTGGCCGCGGAATAGCCACTGTAGCCCATGTTGAACCCGCCATAGAATTGGCGGTCGGCGATCAGAATCACGTAAACGATCACATTGTTCTTTTGCGCGGCGGCAATGGCTTCGCCAATCTTGGTGCGGCTGCCCTGGTCTTCGCCGTCGGTCAGGATGATGATCGCCTTGCGGCCCGTCTCCCGGCTCAACTTTTCGTTGGCTGCAAGGTTGATCGCATCATATAAAAGTGTCCCCTTCGGATCGCCCTGGGTAGGTACCGTACCCCCGCCGGCTCCCGGCATGCCGAATCCACCGTTGCCCCCCGCCGTGTTGATCTCGGCCTTGCTCATCGCGTGCGATAACTCCCGCGGACTATCGGTAAAGTCCTGCAGCAGGTCAACGTTCACGTCGAACGAGACCAGGAAAGCCTCATCCTTCTGCCGGAGCACACGCTGGAGAAACTGGCTGCCTGCGTCCTGCTCCAGGGGCAAAACATTCTGCTGGCTGCCTGAAGTATCCAGCAGAATCCCCAGAGTCAGCGGCTGGCTGGTCTCAGCCACAAAACTCTTCAGCGTCTGCGGAGATTTGTCTTCTGTCACCGTGCAGTCATTCTTCGTCAAATGTGGAACCAGTTCCCCGTTTTTGTCCTTGACCGTAAAGAACAGGTCCACCAGGTTTACGTTTACCTTCAAGGTGGCCACAGCCGTCTCATCCGCCACGGGGGCCGGGGCGTTGCTCACTGGAGACTCATCCGGCGACGGCGCCAGTTGAGCCCACCCCGCCGGGGCCAGGCCCGTCAGGCCGAGAAGCAAAACAGCGATTCTAAAGTGGGCTCTCATCATGTTCTCAGTGGGCTCTCATTCTGATCTGATAGACGGGAAAGACGCTGCTTAGAAAGCATACGCCAACTCTTTCTCTGCCCGTTGGCAACCTGCGCCGGCCCGGCGCGTCTGATACTCTGACAGGTGCAGCCCTGCTGGCTGGCCAGGCCGGTACGGCATGACCCCGCAAGCCGCCGAACGGCAGGAATATGCGGTCTGGGAGGACTAAAACCCTGTGATGCCTGGTTTTAAAGCAATTGCGCTGACGGCGCTCTTCGGTGCGAGCCTGGCCCTGAGCCCCATAGCTCGGACCCAAACGCAGCAGACTACGGTTCCAGACGCACCCGCGCCCCAGGCAGCTCCTCCGCTGACCGGCGACGGCCCCATTACCCCCGGCAAAGGCGCCCAGGGTACGCCCGGCGCTCCAAATGAGCCGGCCGATGGCGCCGATTCGTCTTCCACCAACTCCTCCGCCTCAAAGGACGCAGCTCCTCAACAGACGCCGCCCGTCCAACCCCCGCCTGCCAAAGATGACTTCCAGGCAACGGCTCCTGCTCTGGGTGCGGCTGGCGTAACCACCTTCGTCCAGAACGTAAACTTCGTTGAAGTTCCGGTCATCGTGAAGGACTCAAAAGGCAAGCAGGTGGCTGGCCTCACCTACCGCGACTTCAAGGTGTTTGAGAACAACACTCGCGAAGTGCTGCGGACCTTCAGCGTGGACCCCACCCCGCTCTCCGTGGCGTTTGTCATTGACCAGAGCCTCACCTCAGACGTCATGAACAAGGTGAATGAATCGCTCGGCGCGATCCAGGGCGCACTCACTCCCTACGACGAGGTGGCGATCTTTACGTACAACAATGGCCCCAAGGAGTGGACCGGATTTACCGGAGCCGAGGGCGGACGCGTACCCGCGGTGCTGGCATTGGCCAAGGCTACCGGCTCCGATGAGCAGGTGCCCATCAACAGCGGTCCCCTTGCCGGGTGCAACATCCGCGAAAATGGCAACTGCGTCGATCCAAATCTGCAGCCGGGGCGCTCGGCAGGCAACGGATCGTTCATTTCCATTCCCAAGGAAATCCATACCCTCAACGATGCCATTTTCGCCGCGGCCAAGGAACTCTCCACCCGGCCCAAGGAACGGCTCCGCATCATCTACGTCATCTCCGACGGCAAGGAGTATGGCAGCAAGGCGACGTTGAAGGAAGTCATCAAGTTTCTGCAGACCAACAAGATCGCGGTCTATGCTACGGGAGTCGGCGCCTCCGCTGTTTGGGGTGAAGGCTACGTCAGCCGCCTCCACCTGCCCTTCACCATGTACGACAACATCCTGTTCAAGTACACCTACGCCACTGGTGGCGATTTCGACTCGGAGCGCGGCGTCAACGGCATTGAAAAAAGTTACGCCAAAATTGCCGATGAGGCCCGCAACCAGTACACTCTCGGCTACCTGAGCCATGAGTCTATCTACGACGGCAAATATCGCCAAATCGACGTGCATGTGGACCTGCCGGGTCTGGATGTGATCGCCAAGAAGGGCTACTACCCGTCCGCGCAGGACTACAAATAGCGTGAATCATCCTGGCGTGCGTCAGCTCGCATGAACGCCGCGGGTGCTTCGGCAGGGATCGGCCTGTGTTCCGCCGCTTCGTGGGGCGGAGCGGACTTTGTTGGCGGAATGGGCGCACGCAGAGCTCCCGCTCTTCTGGTAGTGGCTTCAGGACACATCTTTTCTTTCTTTCTGTTGCTGGGCTATTGCCTGACCATCCGTCTGCACCTGCCCGATCAGCATTCTCTGCTGTTTGCCATGCTGGGCGGCTTTGAAGGGTCCATTGCCCTGGCTATCTTTTATCGCGCGCTGGCCATGGGCGCCATGGGACTTACCGCTGCGCTCACCGGCGTGCTCACCGCCCTCGTGCCCGTGGGCTTTTCCTTCTTCACAGACGGATTGCCGAGACCGCTCAGCGCCGCGGGTCTCGCAGCAGGGCTGGTCGCCATCTGGTTGATCACCCATGCGCCCCAGAAAGAGGGCCCGTCCACTCCTCCCGCCGCACTCATGCTGGGTGCGCTTGCCGGCACTCTCTTTGGCGCCCAACTGATTCTCTTTAAAATCGCCAGTCCGGGCGGCGTGGTTGCCACCATGACCGCAGGGCGTGCGGCTGGCGGCCTGGCCATGGTCCTCGTCATCCTGGTGGCGCCCCCAAAAGGAGAATGGAAGGGCTTTTGGGGCATGGGGATCCTGGCGGGATTATTGGATACAGCAGGGAATCTCTTCTACCTGCGTGCCGCGCAACTGGGACGACTGGATGTGGCTGCCGTTGTCTGTTCTCTCTATCCAGCCGGCACTATCCTGCTGGCTGCCCTGGTGCTGCGCGAGCGGCCCACCAGCCGCCAGATCACCGGCATGGCGCTTGCGCTGGGCGCCGTCGTGCTCCTGAGTCTTTAAAAGACAATATTTCCCTCGCCGAACCGGGCACACGCACAAAGACCTGTGCCGAAGCACAGGTCTACAGATCTTTTGATAAGCTCTGAACCGGTCAGCAGAGCCAGTCTTGAAAACCGGCTGCAAGGGGGTCTTGGGGGCCCCGTCCTTAGTCCTTCCGGACGATCTGGGGCTCGACAGGAGCCGCAGGAGGGGGCGGCGGCGGAGCGGCAGCCTGCTGCACGTTCTGCGCCGGCGGCGGTGGATCGCTGATGCCGCGAATGCCTTCCTTGAAGCCCTTTAATCCCTCGCCCAGCCCTTTGCCCAACTCTGGCAGCCGCTTGGCGCCAAACAGCAGAAACGCAACCACGGCCAATACGATCAGATGCCATGGCTGAAGTAGATCGCCCATTACTCTATCCTCCGTGCGCCCCAAAAAACCGGCACACATGCTCACCGATTATTGTCGCACATAACCGCATCTCGGCGCAGGAGTGGCGTTTTCAACGAGCCTTGCGCTTCCTCGAGGAATCGCAGGCACCGAACTACAGGCAATACCACCAGATGCCAGGGACTTACCAGACCCCCAATCGCATTCTCCTTGCGCACTCGAGCGGGAGCGCTTGACGGCCTGAGGCCCGGTCCGATGTCAGGTTGAAGTCCGGCCGGCCTCATTCCCTACCAAACTTTCCCCTCAGGAATCTTTCAGGCCTGTTCCAGTTCGCACCTCTATTCCCAACCGTCCATAGATTGGGTCAACTACATCTAAAGTCATATTGATGCAACCCGCCTTGGGGGTAGAACCTATCCCTTAACAGGACAAAGCAGTCGCGAGAGCTATACTTTGCCCAAGCTACCGTTTGAAAGGAGCTTTCCCGTGGGCGGTTTTCTTCAACCCATGCATCTTCTTGTCCTGGCCATCATGGCGGTTCTTTTTTACCTTGTCCTCCGCTCGGCAGGCTCCGCCATCAAGGTGATAACCCAGCCAAAGCCGCCAACGCAGCTCTGGGTCGATCCCTCCCAGCCAATGCTCAAACAGTGCAGGGAATGTGGGGAGCAAATCGCCAAAGATGCTGAAATTTGCCCCATGTGCAAGGGCCGGCAACTGGGATTGTGAGGAAAGGGCAAGCGCTGAGTCCAGTGCGGTGCATATTTGCCCAGCTCACAGACGGCGCCCGCCAAAGGCATAAATCTCCAAACTCCGCAGAGATTCCCCGCCTCTCCTACTCGCTCATCACAATCAATTCACCTGGGCTGGCTTACCCAGCCGCTCCGTCACCATCGCATAGAACGTGCGCAGATCTTCCTCTTCGCCCTCGGTCAGCCGCCGAAAAACCTTCATCAGCGGAAACACCCTGGAGCCACGCACGTCGATGGCTGGAACCGCTGCCATGCCGCCCGGATACTGCGTCATCTCCCACACACCGGCGTAGCGCCGCCGCAACACTTCTCCCAGGTAGCTGCCCCACAAGCGCACTTCAAAATCCAAATCCAGTTCCGGGCTCTCGCCCACCCGCACCAGGACCTCGTCGAGACCGTCAATCGACTCCGAACTGAAATCCAGCTTCTGCGCAAATTGGTCGCGGCCCAGCTCGGCCGCCGCCCGGGCATAGCCCTCCATCATCGACCCCAAATCAGGAAAGGAGGCCGACTCCAGCTTTTTGCGCAAATCAGAAGCGTTTTTCATTCAATCTCAAGAGTACATGCACCCGCAGCCCGCCTGGGACATCAAATTGGTACCGTGTCCGCAGTGGTGCGGCGTTTGCACTTTATGGCAGACTGAAAACAGGAGTCAAGTATCCTTTTGGCCAAGAGATTCAAGTTCATTGTGCTTGCAGCCTTGCTGGCGGTCGCCGTGGGCGCGGCCAACTCCGCCACGCCCGACATTTATCCCGATCCCGCACATGCCCGGGCCGACCTCGCCGTCGCCCTCAAAAACGCAGCGGCCACCCACAAGCGCATCCTGCTCGACTTCGGCGGCAACTGGTGCGGCGATTGCCAGGTGCTCGACATCTATCTGCATGATCCCGCCAACCGGCCCATCGTTGAGGCGAATTTTTTCGTCGTGCATATCAACGTTGGTCACTACGACGCAAACCTCGATCTGGCGAAGCGCTACCAGATTCCGCTCGACAAGGGCGTTCCCGCAGTAGCCATTCTCAGCGACAGAGGAACCCTGCTCTACAGCCAGAAGGACGGCGAGTTCGAGGCCATGCGCAAGATGGAGTCCTCGAAGGTGACCGAGTTCCTGGTGCGCTGGAAGCCCGTCCGCCAGGGCTGTTCCGTCCTGGTGGTCAATTGCTGACCTGTACCATCAATCTATGAACTTTGATCTGGAAACATCCCCAAAGAGCCACGCCTACAAGCTGCTTGTCGGCCTGGTGGCGCCCCGCCCCATTGCGCTCATCACCAGCATGAACGAGCACGGCCACCTGAATGCCGCGCCCTTCAGCGCCTATAACTACCTCTGCACTGACCCGCCCATTCTCGGCATCGGCGTCACCAACAAGTCCGGCGACGGCTTCGTCCCCAAGGACACGGCCCGCAACATCCGCCGCACCGGCGAGTTTGTGGTGAACGTCGTCACAGAAGACATAGCGCAGCAGATGAATATCTGCGCCACCGATTTTCCGCCAGAGGTCAGCGAGTTGGAAATGGCGGCCTTTACCACCGCGCCTTCGCTCAAGATCAAAGTGCCGCGCATCGCTGAAGCTCACGCCGCGCTCGAGTGCGTGGAGTACACCACCATGGAAATCGGCCGGTCCCGCATCATCCTGGGGCGCGTCGTGGCCATGTACGTTGAAGATCGCTACGTTGACCCGGAAGGGCCTTACATCAAGGCCGACGAGCTGCACTCCATCGGCCGCATGAACGGGTTGGGAAACTACGTGAGGACGCGCGACGCCTTCATCTCCATCCCCCGCATCAGCTACGCGGAATGGAAAAACGGCAAGCGATAGGGCGTCGAACTTCTACTGGCCGGGTGCCCCCGGTCCCTCGNNCTCCCCCGGCACCTTTCTGACCCTAATCGCCGTTCCTACTGGCTGATGGGCGCCAGGTGCTTCGTCTTCGAATAGGTGTACGTAACGCGGTGAATCACCGTGATCATCGACATCACAGCCAGCACCCACAAGACCGGCGCCATCGCTCCCCAATGGTTGAACAGCGCGCCGATCAGGATGAGCACGATGCGTTCCGGCCGCTCCATGAAGCCCACCTTGCAGCTCCCAATCAACGCCTCGGCGCGTGCACGGGTGTAGCTCACCATCAGCGACGTGACCATCACAAACGCTACCAGCACCACGTAACGGAAGCGGTTGATGCGCCCGTAGTAGACCAGCAGGCCGAAGAACAGCACCACGTCGGAGTAGCGGTCGATCACCGAGTCAAAGAACGAGCCGAAGACCGTAACCTGGTTATTGCGCCGCGCCACGCGCCCGTCCACCATGTCGAAGATGCCGGCGCCAAAAATCACCATGCCCGCATACAGGAACATGCGGTCGTTGTTTGAGGCGTTGGCGTGGCCAAACAGAAACGCGGCGGCGATGTTGATCACCAGCCCAATGAATGTAAGTGCATTCGGAGAGATGCGGGTGAGTGCCAGCCCGTGCACGATGCGGTCAAGAAGCCATCCGCAGGCGCGGCCGAAGGCACTGGTCCAGGTGGTCATTTCTAGTCTTCCCTGCTTCTACTTTCTCGCCACTACTGTCCGTCGGCCGCGGCGGATTCGCTCTGCTCGTCGCCCTCGCCTGCCTCATCGTGAACGGTGGTCAGCTTCAGGACTTCAAGCTCGCGCTTGCCATTCGGGGTGACGATTGTGGCCACATCCCCCACCCGTTTGCCCACCAGGCCCCGCCCAATCGGCGAGGTCGTTGAAATCAATCCCTTGGAAACATCCGATTCTTCGCTGGTCACCAGCCGGTACACGATCTCTTCGTCCTTGGTCGAGTCGTACACCACCACCGTCGAGCCAAATCCTGCCTTGTCCCTCGGGATGTTGGTCAGATTCACCAGCGACAGCTCGGCCATCCGCCTCTTCAGTTGCCCCAGTCGCGCATTCACAAAATCCTGGCGTTGCTTCGCCATGTGATACTCGGCGTTCTCAGACAAATCACCCATGGCCACGGCCTTCTTGATCTCCGCGGGCAGCTCGTGGGCGAGCTCGTGCTCTAGTATCTGAATCTCTTCGAGAAGCTTTTTCTTAATGTGTTCGGGCATCCACGGTCCGTTGCGGGGAGCGGGGCTGCTCTAGCCGCGAAAGATGAAAGTGTCTAATTTTTGATTATACGCGGGCCGCGCTCAACCACCCCCCAGCCCTCAGCCGGGGCCAGCACCCGACCCCAGCCCGGCCCCCTGTTCCCTNNCCCTATGCCCTGTTCCCTGTTCCCTGTTCTTAAGCCATCACCGGGCTCAACAACTCATTCCGCGTCAACGAAATGACGCTGATATCGTCCTCCTGCCCGAACTTCTGTGCCGCGTCGGCCACCTCCGCCGCGCTGATTGACGTCCGCATCAGTTCGAGTACCCGCTCAAACCCGAACAGCTTCCCCTCCAGGTCAGTCGCTTCAACGATCCCGTCGGACAGCAACACCAGGCGGTCGCTGGCGCTCAGCTTGAATCGCATCACGCTGAACTCCGCCTCCTCCACCATGCCCAGCGGCAAGGCGCCTTCCATCGGCATCTGCCTGCCGTTCAAATACGGTGGCATATGTCCCGCGTTGGCCAGCGTGGCGCTGCCGTCAGGGTCAATGCGCAGAGCAAGGCAGGTTGCCTGCGCATCGCCGCGTCCCAGCAGCCGCTGGTTCAGTTCGCGGAGCAGGCGAGCCGGTTCGCGATTGAAGGCTACCGCCGTGCGAATGGCCCCCACCAAAAGCGCCACCAGCATGCCCGCCCTCAGACCCTTGCCTGCCACATCTCCTGCCACAATCAGCAGGCTGCCATCTGCCGAGTCAGGGATGATCTGGAAAAAGTCCCCGCCCACCTCGCGCGCCGGGCGGTATTCGGTGTCAATGGCAAACCCTGACACCTGCTGGCGACGCATGGGTAGAATCACCTGCTGCACTTCTTGCGCCTGCTTCACATCCAGCGCCATCTGCCGCTGAGACTTCACGCTGATCAGCAGTCTGCGCAGCAATAGAATCGACAGCGACCCCACCAGCAGCAGATCGGCGATCTGCGAGGTTGTGATGCCGATACCGAAAACCATAAAGTTCAGGTTGACGTGCATCTCAGCCAGTTCTGCGCGGAACTTTGAAACGCATGCAAACAGAACCGCCGGCAGCGCCAGCCATCCGTCAAGGCCCTGCTGCACAATCCCTTGAATCACCGTACCTAACACCAGCGATGCCGTCAGTACGCGCGCAGCAAAATTCAACATCCCGAACACATGAGCCACCGGCTGCGACACTACGGTGAAAAAAACGTTGTCCCCGACAGCGAATGAGACGATCAGCAGAATCACCAGCGCAGGCAGAACTCGTGGCACCCATGCCGCTCTCTTCAGCCGGAACCACACCCGCCACACCATGATCCAGCCAATGAAAACAAGAGGGATCAGCACCACTTCATCCACCACTGTGAGCGTCAGCGCTGGAATCCACTCCGTCCACGATCCGATCGCTGTCAATACTCCCCTTAGCCCCAACGTCAGAAGTAACGCAGCAATCCACAGGTACACCGAATCTGTCTCGTCAAACAGCCGCAGACTCAGCGCCACCAGTCCAAGCATTCCAAACATCACCCCCAGAATCAGCGACAGCGAATACGACCGGATCAGCTCATCCCACTGCACCTGGTTACGAGCCGCCACCGCTCCCGCTTCGCCCAGTTGCGGCGCAGAGTGGATGCCGCCCACATCCGTCGTGCCAATCAGGGTATTCGGTTCCATCCAGAATCGGAACGCCAGCACCCTGGTTTGTTCGACCCCGCTCGCCGCGTTTTCCAACTGAAACATCTTGGGCTGGGTAAAGTAGACTGTCGGCCGGTACGACCTGAATGTTCCAAACGCGCCAATCAGGCTCCCATTGTCAAACACCTGGTATGCGTCATCCACGTTCGCAGGCCCCGCCAACGCAAGCTTCGCTCCCGGCTTGCTCTCCACCTTTACGCGGATCCGGTACCACCCATAGCCCCAATAGCCCGGATGACCCCGGCTCGTCCAACCAGCTACATAGCCTGATAGCCCCGAGACCGGATCGATCGAACCATCCTTGGGGGTAAGGTCCTGGGTCTCCCATTTGGAATCGTCAAACCCCGGCTCCGCCCACAAGGGCTGGCCCGATGCGTCTACCGGAGAATCGCCCACGGTAAACTTCCACGGTCCGTAGAGCGGCGCGACGCTGTCGCCCAGCTGGATTGTCTGGTTCGTCTGGTTTGTCGCCGCAAGAGCCGCATACTGTGCCGGCGCTTTCGCCACGAATACCGCCCACAGCAACGCCGCGGACGCCGCAATTTTCAAGCAGTCTCGTTTCATCTTGCCGACCTCAACGGCAGGGGTAGCCGTTGTTCGCACTATAAACATTCCACGGCATTTCCGGAACATCTTTCTGAGAACCCGCGCGCAAGCAATCAACGAGAATTCGGGACCTTGCGCCGTACATACAGCGCCGTAGCCGCATCAAACTTATAATTGTCATTGAGAGCTCTCCCAAGCGAGGTCCCCGGCACATTGAGTCTTTGGCAAGGAATCGCAGGTACCTGGCCGCGTTTTCTGGCGTGGCTCGTCCGGCGCTTGCCGAACGAACAGCAACGCATGCTTGCGTTCACCATCATCGCCGGCGGTCTGTGCGGCCTGGCAGCGGTCGCGTTTCACCTGAGCATTGCATGGTTGGAGAAACTGCTCATCAATCATGCCAATGCCGCGCCCGGGTATAGTTGGATCTTCTGGACAATCCTCACGCCGGGCCTTGGCGGCCTGGTCGTCGGTCTCGGGCTCGTCTACTGGTCCCCGGCGGCTGCGGGCAGCGGCATTCCGCAGGTTAAGGTTGCCTTCACGCTGCGCTCGGGCGTGGTCTCGATCAGGGAAACAGTGGCCAAGTTCGTTCTTTGCTCCCTTCAGATCGGCTCCGGCGCTTCGCTGGGCCTCGAAGGGCCAACCGTTCAAATCTGTGCAGGGGTCAGCAGCATGCTGGCTCGAACGGCGCGGCTCAGTCCACAATTCCATCGGCGCATGGCTTCAGTCGGCATGGCGGCTGGCATCGCCGCGGCGTTCAACGCGCCCATCGCCGCCATCACCTTTACCCTCGAAGAACTGATCGGCGATCTCGACCAGACCATGCTCTCGGGAGTGATCGTCGCCGCGGCTTTGGCGGCCGTGGTCGAGCACTCCATTCTGGGGTCGAATCCCGTCTTCCACGTATCCCGGACTTACCAGTTGGGAAACGCCTCTTCGTTAGTCTGGTACGCACTGCTGGGCATTCTGGCCGCTGTTGTCTCTGTCACATTTACTGATGCGCTGTTGCGGCTCCGGCTTAAGTTCAGAGAGTTCACCGCCGTCCCAAAGTGGGTGCATCCGGCAATCGGCGGACTGGCAACAGGCGCTTTGGCGGTGATGGGACTTGCGCTGTTTCACATGAACGGCATAGCAGGCGATCCCTACAGGACTCTGGAGCTTGCGCTCACCGGCGCCATGCCGGTCAAGATCATGATCACCTATTGCCTGCTCAAACTCGCGGCTACTGTCTTCTCGTATTCGAGCGGAGGCTCTGGGGGCATCTTTGCGCCTTCGTTGTTTATGGGAGCCATGCTGGGCGGCTCGGTCGGCTATCTTGACGTCATCGTCTTCCATCACCCGGCCGATGCCATCGGAGCTTTTGCCGTCGTGGGTATGGGAGCGGTCTTCGCCGGTATAGTCCGTGCGCCTATGACCTCGGTCCTCATCGTCTTTGAGATGACGGGAGGTTACGGGCTGGTGCTGCCTCTGATGATCGCCAACATGACTGCATTCGCGCTTGCGCGCCATTGGCGTCCCGTTCCGATCTATGAGGCGTTACTGGCACAGGACGGCATCTATCTTCCGCATGGCGCCGTGCCTTTGGATCCGCCCACCGATGTTCCGCGCCCAGATGGTCTCCACCAAACTGAAACAGAAGACGCGACTGTCTAGGGCGTATCCGGATATACCCTAGCTCGTCGCCGCGGCCTCTACCTCGGCCCACTCGTCCTTGCTCAGCTTCAGTGCTGCCGCCGCCACATTCTCTTCCAGGTGCGCCACCTTGCTCGTTCCCGGGATCGGCAGCAGCACCGGCGACCGTTGCAAGAGCCACGCCAGCGACAACTGCGAAACCGTAGCCCCATGC
>PLST01000463.1:28556-31504 GCA_003164255.1 Acidobacteriaceae bacterium
ACCTCCGCGGGCGTCACCTCATCCAGCCCAATGTGCCTGATCTTTCCCTGCTCCTGCATGCGCTTCAGCGCGCCCAGCGTCTCCTCCAGCGGCGTGCGCGGATCGATGCGGTGCAGCTGGTACAAATCGATCCGTTCCAGCTTGAGTCGTCGCAAACTCATCTCCACGCATTGAATCAAATACCCGGCTCTGCCCACGTACTCCGTCTTCGCCGGACCCTGCCGGGTTATCCCGCCCTTGGTCGCAATCACCACGCCCGCCGGGTAGGGCGCCAGCGCCTCGCCGATCAGCCGCTCCGCAATCTCCGGCCCATAGGCATCGGCCGTATCGATCAGCGTCACGCCCAACTCCACCGCGCGCCTCAGCACGCGCTTCGCCTCGTTCGCATCCGCCGGCTCGCCCCACGCGCCCTCGCCCACCAGGCGCATCGTCCCGTAGCCAAGCCGCCGCACCGGCACATCTCCGCCAATCAGATATGTCCCGCCCCCATCTGTTTGTCTTCTTTGTTCGCTCATCATGTTCTGGATTCTATCCATCTGTCTGATTCCTGTGGCACAATCTAGGAGCCCGTGCATGCAACCCATGCGCCCCATCCCCGGGAACCGGGCCACACCAAGCTGCGTATCTTCAACTGGACGAACGAGGAGACCCAGATGAGCACCTACGCCTATCCCAATCCGCAAGCCATCTTCTATCAGCAATTCGAGGCGGTTCGCCGCGACGAGGTCGTCGGCATTCTTCTGGCGCTCTTCCTGGGCACCTTCGGTCTGCACCACTTCTATCTCCGCCGCACCGGCCTCGGCATCCTCTATCTTTGTTTCTTCTGGACCGGCATTCCCGCCATCCTCGGTTTTTTCGAGTGCTTCTTCATGCCCGGCCGCGTTCGCGAGTTCAACGCCATCCAGGCCGCGGGCATTGCCGCCGCGCTGGGCATCCCTATGCCCCTCTGGAGCCAACCCGTCGCCGCCTACACCCCGGACGCCGCCCAGCCGTTCCCAGCGCAGCCATTCGCAGCCCAGCCCGCCGCGGCCCAGCCAAACCCCAATCAGCCCGCCATCACGGACGTAGGCACCCTGATCGCCTGCCCAAAATGCCGCCAGACCAACCCGCCCACCGCCCGCTTCTGCTCAGGCTGCGGAGGCACGCTTTAAAAATCAATCAAGCTGACGACCGAAAACTGACGACTGAAAACTGAAAGTCTTCCTACCGAACCCCCACCACCCCGCTCACTGACTTGATCAGCGCCGCGGGGTCGTACCCAACGCCGTCCTTGAACACCGTCTCCACCTTCTCAACGTTTTCAATCGCCTCAACCGGATTGCCGCCGAGCACCACGATGTCGGCCCGCTTGCCCGCGGCGATCGAGCCAATCTCCGCATCTTTGCCCATATACTTCGCGCCATTCAACGTCGCAATTCTGATCGCCTCCAGCGGTGTGAACCCCGCTTCCACAAGCAACTCCAGATTTCGCTGATCGCCAAAGCCCGGCACCACTCCGCCGTAGCCCGTCGGATCGCAGCCCGCCATCAGCAAGCCGCCCGCCGCCACAAACTCGCGCTCAAACTTCATTTCCGTCGCAAGCAATCCCGCATTCGCACCATGCTGTGCATACAGTGCCCTGCGCAGCAGGTACTCTTTCGCTGACTCGGTCGAAAGCGTCTTGAACGCCGCCATCTCCCGTTCCATCGGTGGCCGGTTCGGGATGAACGTCTCAAAAATCGCCAGCGTCGAAGTCACCGCAACTCCATGCGCAACCAGGTCGTGGATCGTCCCCATCACCTCGGGTCCAGCAACGTCCAATCTGCCGAGCACGTCGTTCCGCGCCGCCACAGGGTCAGGACATTCTCCCGGCTTCTTCCCCGCAAAGAACTCCGTATCCACCACCAGACCGTGCTCCAGGTTGTCGATCCCGAGCGCCGCCGCTTCTTTAAACCCAATCGAGCACAAATGCCCTGTCACCTTCAGCCCATGCGCATGCGCGCGGTCAATCGCCGCCTTCAGCTCATCCGGCGTGAGGTAGTTGTATGCCTTGAACGATGTCGCTCCCTCTTGCGCCCAGTAGTCCACCGTGCGCGCGGCGTCGGCCGCATCGCTCAGCTCGTGCATCTGCACGGCAAACGTGCCCTTGCCTTCAAGGTACGGTCCGGTCACGTCCAACTTCGGTCCCGGTATCTCTCCACCGTCAATCTTTTTCTTCAATTCAAGATCGGTATAAGGCTCCAGGCTCCCGCCCGTGCGCGCCGTCGTCACGCCTCCCGCAAGGTAAAGCCGCGGAGCGCTGTCAGCCGACTCGGCATACAACCCCAGCCCGTCCGCGGGCCGCTGCTGCGCCGGATAGAACAAGTGTTCATGCATCCCCACCAGCCCCGGAATCACCGTCTTGCCCGTCAGGTCAAGGACCTTGGCATCCGGCGCAAAACTCCCCGCCGCATTTGCCGGCCCAATAGCCGTTATCTTCCCTCCGGCAATCACGATCCGCATGTCTTCCGTGGCCGCCCTGCCTGTTCCGTCAATCACGCGCACATGGTTCAGCACCACCGTCGCCGCATCGACTTTCACATACGGCGCCAGCCCGGCCTTCTGCTGTGCCGCGCAATCAACCGTCAGCAGCAGTGCAACAACACAAATTGTCCATTTGAAAGCTACGCGCATCCCCACACCACCCCGCAAAGAGATTGGTACTCATCCCGGCAGAATCAGCTCGGCTAAACAGGTGGCGGAAAAACTCCCATAGCCGCGATGTTTTGAAAGGGCACGACCTTAGTCGTGCCATAAGTGCGACAAAATCGACGTGGGCTTCACAGGTTGCGGAAAAACTCCATCGGCGAAGTGGTTTGAATCAGGGCACGAGTTTACTCGTGCCGCAAAGACCACAGAATCAATGCCGGGCTTCAGCCCCTGCTAATTTCCTCCGACCGCACTTGCCTTTTTCCGTAGCCTGTTTAGCC
>PLST01000458.1:0-795 GCA_003164255.1 Acidobacteriaceae bacterium
CGGCCATTCGCCGCCTTCACTCCACCAACAACTTCCCAGAATTTACTGGGCGCATCTGCCCCGCGCCGTGCGAAGCTGCCTGCGTCCTCGGCATCAATCAGCCGGCGGTTTCAATCAAGCTCATCGAGCGTTCCATTGTCGAGCGCGGCTGGGATGAGGGCTGGATCCGCCCGGAACCGCCCGAGCAGGCTACCGGCAAGCGCGTTGCCGTCGTCGGCAGCGGTCCGGCAGGCCTCGCGGCGGCACAGCAACTGCGTCGTGCAGGCCATTCGGTCACCGTGTATGAGAAGAACGACCGCATTGGCGGACTGCTTCGTTACGGCATCCCCAACTTCAAACTTGAGAAGCACGTCATTGACCGGCGCATCGACCAGATGCGCTCAGAGGGTGTGCAGTTTGTGACCGACGCGCACGTGGGCGTCAACATTCCCATCGAGACGCTTACCGGCCAGTACGAAGCGATTTTGCTTTGTGGCGGATCCGAGCAGCCCCGCGACCTGAAGATTCCCGGGCGCGAACTCAAGGGGATTCACTACGCCATGGAGTTTCTGCCCCAGCAAAATCGGCGCAACGAGGGCGATACCGTCGATCCCTCCATGGAAATTCTCGCCACCGGCAAGCGCGTCGTGATCATCGGCGGGGGCGACACCGGGGCAGACTGCCTGGGAACCAGCCATCGGCAGGGCGCAAAGAGCGTCCACCAGTTCGAGATCATGCCCAAGCCTCCTGAGCAGCGGGCCGCCTCCACGCCGTGGCCGCTGTGGCCCCTGCAATTGCGCACCGAAAGCGCGCACG
>PLST01000458.1:818-5834 GCA_003164255.1 Acidobacteriaceae bacterium
GCGGCAACATTGCCACAAAGGACTACATGAGCTCCATGGACGGCATCTTTGCCGCAGGCGATATGCGCCGTGGACAGTCCCTGGTTGTCTGGGCCATCGCCGAGGGCCGCAAAGCCGCAGCCGCCGTAGACGCTTATCTGAGCAAGCAGGAAGAGGCGGTTCCAGTGGCTCATCGCGTCATGGNNCAATTGCGCACCGAAAGCGCGCACGAAGAAGGTGGGGAGCGCGGCTGGAGCATCAACAGCATCAAGTTCACCGGCGACGAGAACGGCCATGTGAAGCAGTTGCATGCCGTCAAGGTTGGCCCACCGCCGAAGTTCGAGCCCATTGCCGGCTCTGAATTCACGCTTGATGTTGACCTCGTCCTGCTCGCCATGGGCTTCCTGGGGCCCGTCCGCTCAGGAATGATTGAGCAGCTGGGTCTGGAACTCGACAACCGCGGCAACATTGCCACAAAGGACTANNGTTCCAGTGGCTCATCGCGTCATGGCATAGCGGCGGCTAAAATCTTTTGAACGAAAGAAAAAAGGCAATTCATTCAAGCTGTACTTGAGTGAATTGCCCTCGGTTCCTGGTCCCAAATCAGCTCATTCAGAACCCGTAGGCGGGCACCGGCGCGAGTCCCGGTTTAGGCACGGGCTTGCTCAGTACATCCAGCTCATCGATCCCGGCCTCGAGCGAAAAGCATTGACGAACCGCCGCGAGAGTGATGATCACCCTGCATTGCTTTCGCAGTTCTGTGACCACTCCTTCAACGCCCGCAAAGACGCCGTGGCGCACCCGCACCTTTGTACCTACAGACAAACCAAGATACGGCCGCAATGGAAGCCCGCTGGCCAGTCCCGTACGAATCTGCGCAAGCTCTTCATCGCGAACCATATCCCACGACTGATCGCCCAGGAGGCGAAGAACGCCTGGCGTCGAGATCACTGCAATTCTGTCGTTGGGAGTGAAGCGGGCGAAGACATATCCCGAGAAAAGCGGCCTCTCGGCCACTACCGTTCTGTCAGTCCACCTTACGCGTTCGGAATAGAGCGGAAGATAATGTTC
The DNA here is from genome assembly GCA_003164255.1 of Acidobacteriaceae bacterium. GTDB lineage: Bacteria > Acidobacteriota > Terriglobia > Terriglobales > Acidobacteriaceae > Telmatobacter. The sequence goes on from PLST01000458.1 coordinate 1,869, forward strand.
GACGGATCGAACGACCAGATGCTGTGCTACGCGTTTCTCATGATTTGAAAGCACATGTAAAACGTGCCACGAACTGCTTTGCATTGATCGCTCCTTGGGGGATGTGCCGGGGGCACAAAAAGCGGTTCAATTACTCGTTGCAGGTGCCTTTCTTCTCATCGGCGTCTTTCATGCGGGGTGCAACATGCGCTTCATCAACGAATACGGCAATCGCGTTTCGGAGGGATTGGTTGGTCCCTACCCGCTTATTCTACATCGTTTGCATCCGCCTATCCGGCGGAAGTCGGAAGCAGAGATTACTAAAGGTGCATGTGGAAAACCGGGTGTTTTCTTTTGGCACACATTGCGCGATCAAGCGGCAAACCAGGACGAAACGTGTCCAGGTCTCCTCCACGAAAAAGTAAAGTCTGGCTGGGATCACAGAGAATTCAGCGGATCTTCCGAAAAACGACATCGGGATATTTACTGTCGGGCAGAAGAACATTGTTGCGGCCGTATAGAGGAACCCAATCGTCGAAATCCACCTTGAGCACTGTCTCGAAGTCCCTGGCTAAACGAGTGTCGCAAAACCGGAACATGGCGTTTTCGATCACCAGCAGGCCTCCAGGCTTGAGCACGCGCGCCAAGTCAGCCACAGATTGCTCGAAGTCCGCGAAGCGGATGAGATGACTGCTGTTCGGCGGCGGTGTTGAGAGGTTCAAATCTCCATGGCGAAAGANNTGCCTCAGGAAAATAGCGTCGCAAACAGAACACTTCCTCTCCCGTCGAACATCCGAACGACAGGATGTGCGTGGTTGCACTGTCTCCGACCGACTGACGTACAAACTGAAATATGCCAGGGTATCGATCGATGGAAGTGGTTCCGTAAGGCTGGTAAAGGCCTTTCGGCGGCCGCAGTAATATGAGTGCCGAGTTTCGTGACTCAACACCTTTGAGCAGCCTCAACAAAAAGCGCGCAATTCGAAACCCCGGCACCCTGCGCAGGAGAGGCTTTAATTGAATTTTGAATGAGGTCATGCAAGCCGCTCCCAACGGCCAAGATTTTGTCCCAACCGGAATCGGGAAGTCTGCCCGTTTTGAGAATAGCTCCAGGACTTATGTTGTGATGGAAAAGATCGCGTATTGACCTCAAGCAGCCCGTTTGCTGTATCGTCGTATCAATCCTACTTTTCGCCTGCTTGCAGCGACCGGACGGTGCCGGTATTGAGGATATTCTGTTTTCCCCCGTGTGAGCCTCAAGAATGAACATCACAGCGCACCAAGCTTACGGTCTCTGCATTCATACGGAGATTGCTTGTCCGGAGCTTGCTCTTCATCCACAACCTGGCGCAATTCCGGATGTGACGATTCATCTGTTGCCGGCGGTGCCGAGCGTTACAGAAACGCTTGAGGAGGGATACTTTGAGGTTCATTCAAGGATTTTCCGTATGGCAGTGGCTGGAGTTGGGAGCTACGTTGTCGAGGAAGGCAGTCGAATCTCCATTGAGCCCGTGGAAGGGGCGCCATTGGAGGAGGTTCGATTATTTCTGATGGGCTCGGCGATGGGGGCACTGCTTTACCAGCGGGGGTTGTTTCCCCTTCACGGCAGTGCCGTAGAGACACGGTGGGGAGCGATGATCTTCGTCGGCGAGCAGGGCGTGGGCAAGTCCACCCTTGCTGCCGAATTTCATCAGCGCGGATATCGCTTGCTGTCGGACGATGTGTGCGCGGTGACGACCGGGGCCGAGAAGTTACAGGTACTTCCCGCGCTTGCCCAGGTTCGACTTTGCCCAGATGCATATGAGCGTCTCGGGCAGCCACCGGGCGGTCGCTTTCATGTCGACAAGTTCGTGGTCCCGTTGAATGACGGATACTGCGCTCAACCGGTGCCGCTCACGGGGATTCATATTCTTAAGAATCGCGACGAGGGTGAGCCGCAGTTCACTTTACTTCGCGGTTTTGATCGCATACAGGGTCTTCTTGAGAATCTGTATCGCCCGGAATACCTTAAGGGACAGAGCACGCAAAGCCATCTTATGCGGCTCGCGGGACTGATTGCGGAAATGACATCGATTGCCGAGATCTCCCGCCGCCGCGATACTGAGAAGATAGGGAGCCTGGTCGACTATCTGGAATCGGCATGGGCAGAACATTTTGACAGCAATCAGGGGCTGGAGCGAGGCTAATGCGCCATTTTGAGCCGGAAGACAAACTACGTCGCACGCAAGTGGCACTTTCAACAGAATTGGACCAGGAAACGGTTCTGATGAGCATCGACGCGGGAGCGTATTACGGACTAGCGGGGACGGCGCGCGAGATTTGGGCAAAGATAGAGACACCACTGACGTTCTCGGCGCTTGTGGATGAGCTTGTGAAGGAGTACGACATCGCGCCTGAGCTTTGTTCCGCGGAACTCGAAAAGTTCCTTGGACAAATGGAACAAGAAGGTCTTCTGCATGTGGAGTGATCTTCGGCGTTATCGAAGGACTTCCTCCACCCGCAGGAAGTTGCTTTGGGAGGCCCTTCGAGATTTAGCAGCCGCACGGGTCGTGATGGCTTGTGTGCCTTTCCGGCGCATCGCAGCGTGGCTTGGAACGCCCGGTACCGAAAGTCCGATGACTGCCACGGCCGAAGAAGTCCTTGTGGCACAGGAGATAGGTTGGGCAGTAGGAGTATTGGCTCGCCGGGTTCCGTGGGATGGGCGTTGCCTTGCTCAGGCTCTGGCCGCCACCCGAATGTTGCGCCGCCGTGGCCTGGAGGGAACGGTCAGTTTTGGAGTGAGCCAGGGAGAGCCGGTGAAATTTGATGCGCACGCCTGGGTGCGGGTCGGCTCCTATATTGTTACCGGGGCGCCTGGGCATGAGCGCTTCAAAACCTTGATGACCATTTCCCGGGGACAATCATGAGCGGGATCTACGGCATTTTTAGATTTGATGGTGCGCCAGTAGACCCGAAGTGGCTGGAGCGAATGAAAGCCGCAATGGGATACTACGGGCCGGACGGCGCGCGCTCAGTAATTGAGGGGCCTGTCGGATTAGGCCACCTGTTGCTGAAGGTCAATCCGGAAGATGCATTTGAGCAACAACCTTTGCGCAGGCTGGGAAATCTGCTGGTGTGCGCGGCGCGGCTGGACAACCGAGATGCCCTTCTGGACCACTTCCGCATTTCAGCCTCCGATGCTCCGCAGGTGAGCGACGGACATCTGGTGGAACAAGCCTTCGATTGCTGGGGTGAGGATCTCTGTTCGCACCTTGAGGGAGATTGGTCGCTGGCTGCCTGGAATGCAGGGGAACGCCGGCTTCTTCTTGCACTGAACCCCTGCGGGAACGAGACGCTTTATTACCACGCCGGCGACGGGTTTGTTGCCTTCGCATCCAGTCTGAAGGCACTTCTTGCGCTTCCCGGCATTAGCAAAGAGCCGGATTTTCTGCGCCTTGCGGAGGTGCTGATCAGTTGGGATCCCGATGCGGAGTTAACTGCTTACAAGCAGTTTCGGCGACTGATATGGGCGCGTGCGATGACCGTTGCGGCCGATGGCAGGATACAAATCAGGCGCTATTGGTCTCCTGAGGGACGCGAACCGCTGAGATACCGCCGGGATGAGGAATACATCGAAGGCTTTTTGGATCACTATGAACGCGCCGTCCGAAGCTGCCTGCGGTCGACTAGGACGATCACCGCGCAACTCTCAGGCGGTCGCGATTCGGGTTCGGTAGTGACCCTGGCAGCGCCAATTCTGGCAGGCCAGGGCCGCGACCTTACGGCGTTTACATCGGTGCCCTACTTCAGTCCCGACGGAGCTGGAAAATCGCGGCTCGGCAACGAGTGGGATCTTGCCCAGGCAACGGCAACGATGGCGGGCGCCAACGTCAGGCATGTTGCCATTGATGCCAAGAACTACGGCGTGATTCAAGGCATCGAGCACCTGCTGAATATTCATGACGGCCCGGGTCATGGGGCAATCAACCACTATTGGTGCCAGGCGGT
>PLST01000055.1 GCA_003164255.1 Acidobacteriaceae bacterium
GAATTACTTCCTGCAACTGGGGAGAGATGGATGGATCGACAACGCAGGGAGGAACGGGACGGCTCAACAGCCGCTCGTTCATCGCCTCCTGGGTCGAAGGGCCGGAAAACGGCAGCTTGCCGGTGAGCATCTCATAGAGGATGATGCCGATTGAATAAAGGTCGGAGCGCTCGTCGCCGCGCTTCCCAGTTACCTGCTCAGGAGAAGCATAGTTGGGGGTGCCGAGGATCGCTTTGAAACTGGCGTGCGTGAGGCGCTGAGCGGTGGAGTTGCTGGCGATGCCGAAATCGATGAGCTTGATGTTCCCTGCTGCATCGATCATGATGTTTTCCGGCTTGAGGTCGTGGTGCACGACTCCATTGGCGTGGATGTAGTCCAGAGCATCCAGGACATCGATCGCAATGCGGATGGCGCGGTCATGGTGAATCCTGCCTTCATCAAGAATCTTGCGCAACGAGCGGCCTTCGCACCACTCCATAACCAGGTAGTTGCGGGCACACCTTTCGCTGCCCAAGACGCGCATCAGCTTAGGATGGTCCAACCTTTCGCCGATGCCAGCCTCGCGCTGAAAATGATCGAAGAGAAACGGGTCGGCCTCCATGTCGGGGTGAGGAAACTTGAGGGCAACGACGCGATTGTCGCGCAGATCGGTGGCACGATAGATGGATGCCATTCCACTGCTGGCAATCAGAGCCTCAATGCGGTAGGAATCGATCTGCGAGTTAGTTTCCAAGCTGTCGAGTAATTCCACCATTCAACAAGCCTCATCGAGGATCGAGAAGTTTCTGTTCGTTCCAGTGGAAGCAAAACAACGGCGAGCGCATGTGTTGAATGCCGCTCGCCTGCAGCTCATTTGGACAGCAGGTATGGGCGGCCGCGGTACATGCCCACTTGCTCCACCGACCGGACCCGGACGACCAGCGCAGTGGTATTGTCGCCCCCGTCAATCTCCACGGCTCTGGTAACGAGTTCGCGGGCAATCTCATCCATATTTTTCTTCTGCGAGACGATTTCGGCAATCGCGGTCTCGCTCATCTCATCGTGCAGCCCGTCAGTGCACAGAACCAGTACATCGCCAGGTTGCAACGTGACGGCAGTGGTGTCAGGGGAGATGAACATCTCCGGTCCCAGCGAGCGAATGAGAACATGGCGAGCATCGGAATCCGCGATTTCAGCAGAGGAGATCAGGCCCATTTTTCGTTGCTCATTGACCAGGGTATGGTCTTGCGTGACCTGCCGGGCTCTTCCGTCGCGGACCAGGTAACAGCGCGAGTCGCCAACGTGCGAGACGATCGCCTGGTCGTAGCGCAGCGCGCAAGCCACCAGCGTTGTCGCCATTTTCTTGCCACGATATTCCCGCGCCAGTGTGCAGTCGTGTACCGCGGCGTTCGCGTGTTGAATCAGCCGGGGCAACAGGCTGATGAGCATAGTGCCCGACTGGGCCTTGGCGAACTCTTGGGTGACGACCGAAACAGCCGTGGCCGAAGCCACTTCGCCCAGATCCATTCCTCCCACTCCGTCCGCTACCGCAAAGAGGTAGCCGTGGGAACGAGTCTCCTGGCGCGATCCGGGAATGAACGTACCCATAGCGTCTTCATTGTTGGTGCGAACTTTACCAAAGTCGCTTGCCTGGCCGTACTGGACATCCAACATGGGCGCCGTCGCCTCAAGTTACTTCCCGCGCGCAACGGGGAAGATGCAAGTTTGTGAGACATTGAATTCAAAATCGCCGCTGGGTGGGTCTCCGATCCTCGCGATGATTTGATCGAGTAGAGATTCCACCCAGCGGTCGTGGTTCAGTTGCGGTTTTGCGGGAGCTGCCTACCGCGATGCAAGCAGAACGGCCTTGCCCTTGACCTTGGAAGACCGCAGGAAGTAGATGGCTCCGTAGATGCCCCAGACGGCGGAGATTCCCAAAGCGAACAGTGGTTCCTTGAATGTGCCGAGGCCAAAGATGGGACCGGCGAGGTAGAAGCCCATGCAGACCAGGTTGGCAAGCAGGCCGAATCCAGGGATGATCAGGTGCTTGATGGGGTTATAGTCAGGCCGCTTGTGGAAGGCCACGATGCACAGGAAACAACTGAGCGCATAGAGAATGAATGTGCCGAAGTTGGATGTGAGTGTGATGGTGAGCAGGGAATTGGGAAGGGCTGCCAATTGGTCATGCGACAGGTAGCCGAAGCTTGAGAAGATGCCGTGTGGAAGAGCGGCGATCGTCGCGTCGGAGGGTGCGGCTGCGTCGCCGAAGACCACCGAGACAGCGATGACACCGATGACAGCCGAGATGATGGCGAGGGTCCAGATGGCCTTGCGGGGCGAGAGCGATTCAGCGTGCAGGATGCCGAAGTGCTCAGGAGCCTCATCGTCCTTGCCCATGGCATAGGTGACGCGGGCGCCGGTATTCATGCAGCTCAGCGTGGTTCCGATGAGGGCGAAGAATACGGTGATGGCCTCAGCCAGCATGAAGTACTTGCCGTGGCCCTGGCCGAGCAGGCCGTCGCCGACAATGATCATCATGTCGCCGATGGGCGCCGCGGAACCGGCCGCGGTGGTCATGGTATAGCCGGAGTTGAGGAAGTAGTTTGCCGCGAAGTATTCAAACAGGTAACAAAGCACACCCTGAATGAGCAGCGAAGCGATGACGGCGATGGGAATATGCTTGGTTGGATTTTTTGCCTCGCCTCCCATCGAGGTAACCGATTCGAAGCCGACCAGGATGAGGATGGCGACTGTGGCCTGGATGAACAGGTAGCTCAGCTTGTGGGGCACGACGACGGAAGCTGCTGAGGTGTGCGCCAGGAAATTGCCGGTAGCATCTCTTTCGGTGTAGTCGATGGTGAAGGGAACGGGCTTGCCAGCGGAATCCAGCAGGGGCAACGGTGCGCCGCTGGAATCGCGCATCGTGGAACCATCCTTGGCGGTGGCGAATTGATAGGTATAGGTAGCGAGCGACTGTGAGTCGTACTGGAAGGCGGGCGAACCGGCCGGGTGGCTGGAGCGATAACCGAGGGCGAGAACACTGAAGACGACCAGAGCCGAGATCTGAATGACGTTGATGGCAAGGTTGACGGCGGTGGAAGCGCCTGCGCCCTTGGAGGCAATCCATGCAACGAAGAAGGAGAAGACGACAGCGATGAGCGCCATGAAGAGAGGNNACCATGACGCCGGGATAGACCCAGTAGTAGAGGTGCGAGCCCCAGCCAACAATGAATTTGGCGATACGGGCGTACTTGAAGCCGGCATCATGGGAAAGCATGGCTTGTTCAGCGTAGTAGTAGCTGGAGCCTGTGCCCGGATAAAGCTTTGAGATTTCAGCATAGGCAACGGCGGTGGCCAGGCAGAGCAGGAGAGCGGCGACGATGCCGATCCACATAGCCGGCGCCGTGGATGGCTGTCCGGCGACACCAGTGTTTGCCTGGATCGCGAAAGTGAGCCAAAGGAAGGCGCCAGGGGCGATGAGAGCCATTGCGTTGCTGGTCAGCCCGGTGAGCCCGAGAGTGGCCTGCATTTGAGGTGCTTTCTGTTCTGCCATGAGCATTCTCCTGAAGATATGATTGGCTGCACCCGGCGGCTGGCGCCTGGGCATGGGTTGTAGGGTTATCCGTCCAGATCGAAGCAATAGCACTAGACGAACCGCAGTTTTTGTCTGTTCCTTGAGAGGCCCTCGTCAGGCCCTTCAGAACGATATAAAGAATTCATATCGGTGCTGCCTTGCGGGCCCAGGCGCAGTTAACGCCTGGGACCGAAGGCGATGAACAGCAGGGAGCGACGCCCTGATTCGATTATTTTTCGATGCTTGTGATGTTGTTGCCGAAGATGAAGCCGAATTCAAGCACCCCGCGGAATTGGCTTGTGTCCGTTCCCGTCTTGCCAAAAACATCTCCGCTTGTGGTGCTTGATGCGTCCACAAACCCGATATCACCGCGAACGTACATTCCACCCTTTTGGTAGGTAGGTGTCGCAGTGAAGGTAATGGCTGTGCTGCCAGCGCCAAATCCGAGCAGGTTGACCGACCCGTCTGTTGCGCTTCCCGAACTCGCGAGGTCTTCGAAGCGTATCGGAATCGAGAAGCCGCTCTTGAAGGCGTAGCTGACGTTGATTGCGCCACCGGTAGCGGATGTGGACTTGAGGATGCCTACCTTGGTGTTCTGGCCATAGGTTCCGTACTGGAAGTAGGGCGAAATGATCCACGGACCCTTGGCATACGTGTAGATGACCGCATGCATGGCGCCGTTGTTCTGGATTGGGGTAGTTGCCGTTTCATACACTGTCTGGCCGAGGTTGCCCATTCCGTCGTACACCAGGGTGCTGGGTCCCTTGGTAAAGGTGATTGAGCCGGACAGGAACGAATAACGATCGGAGTAGTAACCGTCGTTCCAGCTGACCGCGGCGGAGAGGTACTTGCCCAACGACTGGTTCAACTGAAGGCCGCGGCTGATAGCGGTTTCCTGGTTCCAAACGATGCCGCGCTCGATGTTGAAGTTCTGGTAGGTGAAGGTGGACTCAGCACCCATCAGCGTGGGAAGTTGTCCGACCTGCAGCGAAGTGGTTTTTCCCATGTTGATTTTCGCCCAGGCGACTGGAACAGGGCCGTACAAGTTGTTCACGGTATTTTGAGCATTGGTGAAGGGCACTGCCATGGTCGGCAGGGAATACGCGCCAGCCTGGACATACCACTGGAAATTTCCGTCCGCTTTTTGAATGAAGACCTGACCGTTGGTCATCGTGGCCTGAGAGGAGTTGTCACTCGGCACGGAGTTGTTCTGGAATTGCGCGAAACCAGTCAGGATGCCGTTGACGGACAGCTTGCCGAATGGACCTGCATCAAAAGTGGCGGGGGGCTGCCATGACAGGGGTCCCGTGAGCACGAATGTGGAAAGCGGGGCCGGCGCAGCAGCAGCGGCGGGCGCTGCAGCCGGTGTGGCAGCCAGGGCCTGTGCTGCGGGTGCAGCGGCTGGCGTTGCATCCGGTGTGGCGGCAGGAGTCTGGGCCACTGCGGCGAGGGCTACTGCCAAGACTGCTCCGGCCATTGATTGCAACATGCGATTCGGGTTGATTTTCATCATCACTGTTCCTCCCAGGAAAAGGTTTGTTTATGCGGCAAGGTGAAGTGCCACAAGTGTGAGGGCGATTCGAAGCACTTGATCCGGTGCGATATCCATGCCGCCCACCCTTCAGAGCTCTTGAGGCACGCTTAACCTGTGGAATCCAAAGGAGGATTCACGGGCTTGCGGGCCGGTCCGAACGTTTCGGATTAACTCTAGTTACGCAAGGAAGACATAAATAACCCATCAAGAAATCAAAAAGTTTTCCTTATAAAATTCATATACAATTCCTAGTAACAAGGTTCGCCGACCCCGGCTCGAATCTGTTTCAGGCAAGTAAATCAAGGGGATGGGTAAGTCGCAACGGCTGTTGCGCGGATCCGATTCGTGCCTTCTTTATTTGATTGTTATGCGGAACTAAAGGAGAATCAGAGTAACAAGACCCGCAAGAGAATGGCGCCAGGTGTGTTTTTCCAAAGGAAGAAGACGCTTGACGGAGGTGTATTTGGGCACTTCGATTCTGATTCTGTCGGAGAAAGGCTGGTAGATGAATGTCTGAAAGCCTAAAACTTCAAGTCACCGCTCACTCCGGTATCGCCGCGACCCGAGATGATCAGCTTCCGCTGAAGGTAGTGGACGGTCTGGCGCAGGTGTACAAGACGCCGTTGACGGTGATCCTTGCGGCGAGTGCGGGCCTGAGCGAAATCGGCAGTCTTTCGCCCACCCAGGCTGAGTTGGTGGCGCTGATCGATGAGCAGGCCCGGCAATTGAGCGATCTCACATCGCGGCTGTTGACGACGGCCCGCCTGGATGCAAAGGACGGTGAGATTCATCTAAAGCCGGTGGGAGTGGAACCGATCATCGATGAAGTGCTGGCCGGTCTCAGGAGTCGTTTGGCCAGCAGGAAAGTTGTGGTCGACCTTGAGGATGACAGTCTGGTGCTGTGGTGCGATCGCCAGCTGATCCTCATGCTATTGACCCAGTACGTCGACAACGCCTGCAAGTACTCAGCGATTGGAACCACTATTAAGATCGTTGCAGTACGTATGAACTCCGAGGTGATGATCTCGGTGCATAACTTTGGCCCTGTGATTCCTGTTGAGGACCACGAATATATCTTCGACCAATATTCACTTCCCTCGTCTCTCACCAATCGGATATCCAACTCCGGATTTGGCCTTTCGCTTGCCAAACGAATCGCGTCGCTTCATGGCGGACGGGTTTGGGTCACTAGCGGCGAGCCGGAAGGAACCGCCTTCTGTGTGAGTATCCCATCCTTAGTACAAGAGAGTTGTTCCCCATGACCGAGCCTCCTATTCGCGTACTCGTGGTTGACGACGAATTGGCAATCCGGAGGGCGCTGCGAGTGCCCTTCGTTGAACTCGGCTTTCAGGTTGCGGAAGCGACCCGAGGCGAGGAGGCACTGCATTTGCTGCGCGCGGGCGTCTACGATGTTGTGCTTCTGGATGTGAACATGCCGGGAATGGGAGGCATCGAAACTTTGCGCCGCATTCGCACCTTTGCACCGCGGCTGCCGGTACTGATGCTCACGGTGCGGGACACAGAAGAAGAAAAGGTGGAAGCGCTGGAACTGGGAGCAGACGATTACGTTACCAAGCCATTCAGCACTCGGGAATTGCTTGCGCGCATGCGGACGGCTGTGCGACGGGTTCGTGCCCCGCTGAGTCCTCAAACCGCTCCTATCAAAATCGGAGAGATTACCCTGGATCCAGTCAAACGTCTAGTTACCAAACGTGGCGGGACCGTGCGCTTGACGCGCAAAGAGTTTGGCATCCTGCACTGCTTGATGAGCTGTGCCGGTCGTGTGGTGCCTAACGCCAAACTGCTGACCGCGGTTTGGGGAGCCGATTGCAGGGAAGAAGTTGAGTACCTGCGGACCTATGTGAACCAATTGCGCAAAAAGATCGAGGACGATCCGTCAGTCCCGGTGTATATTCTGACCGATATTTATGTAGGCTACCGTTTTGTGGACGCTCAGACACTTCAGGACAGTGCGGCGGACCTGGCGATCCAACCGAAGATGCATGAAACAGACGCGAACCCGGCTCACACACATTAGGCGAACGGCTCGCGGTCATGCCACAATCTCTGGCTGCTGCGATCAGGATTCCGGCTGCTCTGTGGTGAATCGATAACCGACGTATGCATCAGTCAACAAATACCGGGGATTTTTCGGATTGTCTTCGATCTTCATGCGCAGTTGGCGGATAAACGTGCGAAGGTACTCCAGTTCATTTCCATATTCAGGTCCCCAGACCGACTTTAACAGTCGGGCATGGGGAATCGGTTCGCCGGCGTGCATCATCAAGTAATGCAACATCTCAAATTCCTTGGGAGTTAGATGAATGGTGCGCCCACTCTTCTGCAGCCGGTATTTCACTGGATCCAGTTCGAGCTGACCGTGCCTGATTGGTGCATCCATGTTGGTGTCTTGAGCGTTCCGCCTGCGCACTGCGGAACGCAACCGGGCTGTCAACTCTCGTAGCTGAAATGGCTTCGTGATGTAATCGTCGGCTCCCGCATCCAGCGCCCGCACCTTGTCTTCTTCACCGTCCATCACGGTCAGCATCAGGATAGGCAGGCGCGCAACCGCATGCCGGATACTCCGGCAGGTTTCCACTCCTCCCATTCCCGGCATATCCACATCCAGCAGCACCGCATCAAACCATGTAACGCGAACCTGCGACAGTGCCTCTTCGCCGCGAGCCGCTTCCACTACGGAAAACCCCATCCCTGACAGCGTAATGCGCAATGCCCGCCGAGTGGTGGCGTCGTCGTCCACCACTAGAATCGTCCCTTGTTCCGAATTCACTGCCTCCGAATTCACTGCCTCCTTATTCACTGCTTCCTTATTCACTGTTTCCTCCTTGCGCCGTCGGGAAGAGAAAGGAAAAAGGTGGTTCCTTCCTTCTCTTCGCTTGTGACCCATACATGCCCGTGATGAGCATGAGCCGCCTTCTTAGCTGCCGAAAGCCCCACTCCAGTGCCAGGAACGGCGTCTTTCAATTGGGGCGAACGGTAAAAGCGGTCGAAGATTCGCTCCCAATCTTCAATGTCAATCGTTGGTCCAATGTTATGCACCGAGAACAGTAATTCGCCATTGCTCAAGCGCGCTGAAATCTCAATTACCGTGTTCGGCGCTGAATACTTTTGCGCGTTGTCAACGTACTGTGTCAAGATCATGACCACCAATGCCCGATCGACGCGCACTGTCGATGAAGGGTCATCCAATGCAACATGAATCCTCGACCTCGCCTCATCGGCTTCCCTACTGCTGACAGCCTCGGAAATCAACTCCTGGACATTCACTTCTTCTATCTGGAGCCCCACCTGTTGGGCTTCGAGTTTTGCGGTCATGAGTAATTGAGTGCAGATCTCACTCAAGCGAATGATCTCGTCGTCAATCAATGCGGTTAGAGCGCGCTGCGGGTCGGTTAATCCTTCTGACTCAAGCAAACCGGAGCTCGCGGTATGAACCGCATTTAATGGAGTTTTGAACTCATGCGCCATTGCGTCCAAAACCGCCACGCGCAACTGCTCAGTCTTGCTTGCCCTCTCAGCTCGCTCCTCGTTCTCAAACAACTGGTGCCGATTCATCGCGGTTACCGCAAATGACGCGAGTGCGTCGACCACCAGAGGACTTAAGGATCCACGCACAACCAGCGCGCCAATCGACCCAGACCCGGCCCGCAACACGCGTTGCGACGTATTTGTCTCGCGGTCATTCCAAGAAGCACCGCGCAGATAGCATTTTTTGGCCACATCCTCTTCGTCTGTGCCCCATTCGCCCATCCTGTCCTGCCGCCCCAGGTTGGCATCGAACATGGCGACGGCCTCTGTGCTGAAGATTCTGTCAATCAAAACCACAAGCTGCGGTCCGGGCGGCTCATGCAGATTCAACAGAAGCGAATCCCTGCTCAGTTCATACAACTGCTCCATCCAATTGCGATGGATAATCGCCTCTCTTTTGCTCCGCAACTCCTTCGCGGATAACCTGGAGATTACGATCGCCGTTACCTGAAATGCTCCAAGCGCCACCCAGTCTCGGGAATTTGAAATGACAAAACGAAATAGAGGTTGAGTGAAAAAGTAATCAAGACAGGCAACCGCCAGAAGCGAAGTGAGCGAGGCTTGCCAGAAGCCAAAGAACAGCGTCACGAAAACGACAAGCAGCACATAAATGAGGCTTATCGTCGTCAGGTCAACGCCAAGAATGAAACCCAACCAGGTCAGCAGCGCGAGGGCCGCAGCTGCGGCAAGGCACTGCCCGAGAACACGCTGCCATCTCGTCGGATGCGTCCGTTCCACGACAATTGGGTTTGTCATCTTACCTACGTGTTGTCCGTGGGATCTACCGGCCTTCCCGAATTGAATGCTAGCCAGACCCCTGTAAGGAACGCGTAAGGATATTGTGTTTAATTCACAAAAAAGGCTCGAAGGGAGCTATGAAACCCACTCCCTTCGAGCCTTCGGTTCAGTACAAGAGATTTACGATTTGCTTAACATTTATTGCTGTGTTGAAGCAGGCGCCGGCTCTGCCAGTTCGCTATACTTTGCGAAAAGCGCGCCGGCCTCCGACGCTTTCGCAACATCATCTTCGTAACGAGTTCGTGCCCAATCCGCAGGGGTTGGATACTTGGCAAAATGACTCCCGGACATCTGCCACTGGCCAATCCATTCATGAAACACTGCTTTGGCCTGCTGATGATAGACCTGTTGCTGCTGCCCGTAGTAGCTCGCCAAAGCCAGGAACTGCTCAGTCGTGTGCGCTTCGCGCACCAATTGCTTCAATTGAGAATGCGTGTAATGATCGCGATCCGCAGTCGAGGCAAAGTTACCTTGGGCGTTTGCCACACCCATGAGAGCGAATGACAGGACACTCGTCACAAAAAACCTTTTCTTCATCATGACCTCACCTCCATGCTTGAGTATTTGTCATGGGTCATGAGGGCGGCATGAGTAAAACGAAAATTGATTATTAGTAAGAGGAGTCGATGAATTATGAGCTGAAGAACGCCGAAGATGCATCCGAGCACGAAAAGCACTGGGTTTCTTGACGCGCGAATTTTTTGGCTGATTCTGAACTGGCGAAGCAGATGTTCGGTGACCAAAGATCGTTTGGAGGACAGCGACGAGCGTGAGCATTTCTGCACGCATGCTCTCCTCCAGCGCTGAGGACAAACACCTCGCCCAAGAGCCATCAGGGACGAAGGCGGCTTCGCTCTTGCCCAAAGGTTTTGCTATGCATCGGATTCTCGCTCCGATAACGGAGTACGTGGCGATCGCCTGCGAGAACCGATGCGTTTTTCCTGCAACTCTGCGTCATAGAATTCGGGAGGATTTGTTTCGTGCAGTCGAAAGTGTAGCTGTCAAAGCAGCCAGGAGCCGCAGGGAACAATAAGGATCGGCAAGCGCAGGGCCAATGCGATCGTTTCGGCGCGGCATTTGACACACTGCCCGAGGGCCTGACGCAGTTCCGATTCCACGACCTGCGGCATACCGTTGTTCGCCGCATGATTGTAGCGGGGCGCCTCTTTGCCCATGATTGCCAAGATTGTGGGATGGAGATTGTCGGCTGTGGTGGAGAGGGCCGAATGATATGGGCACTTCGAAGAGGACGCTTTGCTTCGAGCCGTCGCGGCTATCAGTGCGCCGCAGCGCGCACCGTGCGATTGCCGCGCTCAAAGCCTGTGAGAGTGCCGTACTGCAGAAAGGTATTGATGTTAATGGTCGGGGCGGAGGGATTCGAACCCCCGGCCCTCTGCTCCCAAAGCAGATGCGCTACCAGACTGCGCTACGCCCCGATATTCTCGTTCGATTGTAGCGCGAAATGGTTTCCGTTGGAGGGAGGGTGGCAAGCGCTGAGGGCCGATCGGCCCAGCCGACAGCCACACCACCCATACGATGCCAACAAAACTGACCAGATCGCGGAATCCGGCCAACCGAAGCCAAAGATGCCCACTTTCACCCGATGGGGCATCCAGACTCGGCCGGATAGCCGACTGCGGCATGAGCATCGATCGTGGTCAGCGTGGTCTGCCAGCCCTTCTTCCATACGGCTGAGCCGGGCGGACCGGGAAAACAGGAACAGGTTGGGCCGAGTCAGGCGATTCAATGCTACAATCGATGTATGTGGCGGCAGTAGTTCAGTGGCAGAACGCCTGACTGTGGCTCAGGATGTCGTGGGTTCGATCCCCACCCGCCGCCCCATAATAGAATCAATAACTTAAACACTTTTACTCATCTTAGCGTGCAATAGCGTGCAATGGCTGTTATGATGTTGCCCAATATCGAGGGCAAATCATGGCGCTGCAGCTCTACCGTCGCCACCGCAAGGAGTGCGAGGCCGGGCATCCGGAAGACTCCAAGAGCGGACAGTTCGAAGAAGGACGCAGAGGCAGGAAACACTGCGCCTGCCTCATCCACGCTTCAGGTTCGATCGCCGGCAAGTTCGGACGCAGGTCGACCGGGGAACGGAAATGGGATGAAGCACATGCCGTTGTCACCGAATGGCTGACGGCGGGATCCTGGCCCTCCGACCAACCCCATGCTGAGCCGGAGCCGTCCCTGGCCCCCGACCCACCTCCTGCCCGGACCACAATCAGCGAAGCGCTGGAGGCGTACCTGGCCAAATGTGAAAGCCGCGACATTAAAGGGTCTACCCTGGCTAAATACAAAACGCTTACCAATCAACTCGGGGCCTATTGCGTCGACAAAGGCTACATCTACATCGACCAGCTTGACGTTATCGACATGGACGGCTTTTACGGGTCCTGGAAAGACGGCAAGAAAGGGAAGGCCAAGAAGCTCGAGCGACTGAAGAGCTTCGTGCTGTTTTGCAGAAAACGGAAATGGCTGGCCGAGGACATCGCCGAGGATTTGAAAGCGCCGCCAAACGCCTCGGCGCTGAGCCCCAAGGCACCCTTTGATGATGAAGAACTCGAACGGATTTACGCGGCTTGCGACAAGATAGGCTCCCCGACCAAGCCGGGTCCCGGATGCCGCAACTGGGGCGGGGAGGACGCCAAGGATTTCATTTATCTGTCCATTTACACAGGTCTACGCATCTCCGACGTGGCCATGTTCGACATCTCGAAAAGGCTCAAAAGCAATGACGTCTATCTCAGAATGCATAAAACCGAGAACCCTCTCTATACCTGGGTACCGGATTGGCTCGTTGCCCGCCTGCGGGCGCGCGAGAAGGTCCATGGCCCACTGATCTTCAGGTGTGGCGAAACAGGAAATGCTAAGCAGTTATGCGATATCTGGCGCAACAAGCGTCTGAGGCTTGTGTTCCAGCTGGCCGGCCCTTTTGATGAGAAGCCGACACCGCACAGGTTCCGGCATACGTTTGCGCGCATTCTGCTCGAAAAAGGCGTGCCAGTGGCTGATGTGGCCGAACTGATCGGCGATACCGAAGATATAGTGCGGCGCTATTACGCAAAGTGGATCAAGAGTCGCCAAGTGAGATTATCTCGCATCTTGCAGGAAGCATTCGAGGACAAGGCGCGGCCGCGCATCGTTGCGATACGCTGAGGAAATCGATCTGGTTTGAAGGCGAGAGAAAGCCAATTGCCGTCTTTTTGGAGGCATAAATCGCCTATGCCGCATTTTGCAGGCGGGTGTATATCCTTCGCGCAACCGACTCCGGCACGCTGTATATCGTGTGCGCCTTCTTCCGGCCTTGTCTGAACTTCATGACGCCGGGCTCGTCTTTAATGAGAAGTCGTACTTTTTCTCGGCCCAAGGCCCATAGTCTCGCCATATCCTGTATGCGATAGTGCACTTGGTCATAGTTTGAAATTGAGCCGGCGAGTTGGTCGTGTATCCTTTGTGCTACTGAGGATGGAATGAGGTAAGTGATGTGTGCCTTTTTGCGACCCAAGCTAATTTTGATAACCTCCGGATCTTCTCTTACCAGCAAGCGTAGCGTCTCGCGGCCCATAGCCCACCGCTGCGCAAGGCTCTTGATCCGCCAGTGTTTTTCGGCGAACTGGGGCGCTGGGCTCCAATGCCCTGCTGCAACCGCCGAATTAAGAGAGAGGACAACCGCTTGCCCCCCGAGCTGTCGGAGCATAACTCTCGAGACCAGAATCAACAATCCTGCAACGAAAGTAGCGCAAGAAGAATTGCTGACCCTAGCGATCCAGGGAGATCGCACAAAATAAATTTATTTTCTTACTCAGCCCTGGATTGCTAGGGTCTACGGGGAGGAGGGGGTAAGCTCATAAGATGAGCCTAAAATCCCTGGAAGGCTGTACGTCATTTCGTCCGACTGGTGGCTGAAGGGCAGTAATGCAGGATCGGGAGATTTGCAAAATGCAAGGACGACGGAGGTTTTTATCACAGACACGATGATGCTACCGCTGCCCAAGATTACCCGTGACGGCGAAATGGATTCCTAAGCTTGACTGCGCTGGGAATGAACAGGGCAACGGTGGTGCTCGTGGCTTCATGGCTTGCTGAGATGGAGTACGCCTCCTCTGAATCGCTGTGAGGTTTACTCGTCTGTCTCTTCAGTGTCAGGAATAAGGACAGTTACTTTGGTGTAGCCTCCGGTAAAATTGCTAGAGCTCTTACTGCTGCGGTACAGACACACATATATTTGGCTGCTTCAGAAAATTTCCCTCTCAATAAATAATCAGCAGAGCTCTCTGGATCGCTAGGGGTCCATGGGAATTTTTGGGAAGATATTTGTAATGAGTTCCCAACCGAAAATCTCAGCAGAGTATCTTGCAGGCCAAGCGACCTTCGAGCCGAATAAGCCTGCATCACAAATTGGGTCCAGATCATACGACGCGGCGGGGCCCACGACAGCGCGTCTAGATCTCGATCACGAGGATCACCTGGACGACGATGCCAATGAGCTAACAGCCAGATCGGAGATTGACGGATCGGCGGATCAGCAAGAGCGATCTGCGACTGGTGTGGTCGAACCCGGTCATCTATTGGCGCGCAGGTCGGAGCGGCACCGATACTCTGAGATTAGGATCGAATCAATCGATATCCACAGCATTTACGGAGAGCACCCGTTGGCAAAAGAGATACGCAACAATTTAGGCCTGCAGTTTCGAGACATCCCAGTCGATGTAATCACAGAGGGAGGGCTGATGGACCTGGCCCATTATTTCCTGTTGCACGTCGTTCGTCATAAGGGGAAAATCCTTTGCGTTGCCGGACTGAGGTATTTTCGGCTCCTGCACCGAGAACTGCCTTCAGAGGCTAGGGTCCCAGTACTCCTACATACGCGGTTGTCAGCGGGCGCCTTGCGGAATCTTATCCTGTCGGATCTCTTTGTGATGCCTATCTTTTCCGGGCTGAGTTCTCAAGGTCGGAAATCAGCGGCAATCGCCTGGAGCAAAGACCAGATGAGGGATCTGCTGAGTCACAGTCTCCAACGCGATCCTCTTTGCGCGCTGGCGGAGTTGCTGGATTGCGATGCACGGACTATCCGAGGCTGGATAGCAAAATGATTATTATCGCTTCTAACCAAAGTCCATCGCACCTGGCTCTTCGCGATTGTGCCGCCTCCGCCAATCTGGAGCCAGCGTTGCGCAGGTTCCTGTGGGAGATCAATGCGCACTGGAATCTGGTTGCGTTGCCCTTGATCTGCGAGAACCTGCGCGAGATGCTGAATCTGTCCAAGGACATCTGGAACCTAGATCTGGATGAATGGAAACTGGAATCCTGGTTCGAGGTCATCGACTGGATATTCAATGAGCAAGCCGCACTTGCTGGAAAAGTCGGCAAAAGATTTTTTCAAGGCTTCGGCGCGAAAGGCGAGCATCCGTTGATGGGGGCGGGGGTGTTGCGCCATTCGGTTTACGCGACCTTATGCAACTCACACAACAATCCAAGATGGAGGGAGACCTACCGCCTGCTGCAGGCGCATCTGCTCTTCGCAAAGATATCCGTCACCCGAAAATACACGACACTCGCAGAGTATGAATCGTACAACGGAGAGCGAGCTCTGCTGGAGAAAAGGGCCAATCCTTATCATGCGGCGCTTGCCGTCCGGCGCATCAGCGAACGCCTAAGCGGTACTTTCCTCTCTGAAATTGAAGACTCAGTCCGGTTTCCCCCTCTTGATTTTCTTTCCCAACTTGTCGAGATTGTTCCATCCACCACGGAAGACATAGCACGCTGCCGTGATCTGGCTGTATTTTTTGGCAAGGCTTTTCAGGGGGCGGGCCAAAGAAAGCGCAACCCTCAAGCGGGCGGTGGCTCGGACTCCGGGCGGAGCCGTCTACACGGAGGAAAGACAGATTTTCTGCTGGCTGCGCAGTCCACTGACAATTCTTTTGAAGACGAAGAAGACAAGAAGAGCACGCGGCGAGGGCGCCATTCGACGACGGTGCGGCTCCGCCACAAGAGAGAGCAAGCCGAGGAGCGCATCGACGTCGACGACTGTCCGGGAGAAGACGAAGAGGATGAGGAGATCGATGGAACGGATATTCAGGACGAACATTTTCAAAGAAGCCCCGGCTCCTTTCACGAGGTATCCGCAGCGCAGGCGATGCAGGTGCAGATGGCGAATCAGCTTTTTCCCTGGAGCTATGGGACGCTGACAATCGCCGAGATTGCGCCTGTGATCATTCAGCGGCGCCAGCAGATGGCCGATACCATCGCCGCCGGTCCTCTCACGAATGCACAGTTTCAGAAACTCGAAGTGCTGGCGCTGGCGGAGGTCATGTTCTGGACATCGAGCTCGATCGAGCAGGCTGTTGGGCTGAGGATGCTGCATCAAACTACCAGCGGAATGGATGCGGTTCTCAGTCTGCTGCCAAAGACCAGCACCACAATTGCTCAATGGCGCATTCGGTCTCCCCTACCCAGCTACTGTCGTCCGCAAGAGCCGGCGCCTCCTGGAATGGATCGTGAGCGTATCGACTATCTTCGCCTGCCCGACGTGGCCGATGGCAGCTTTCTGGTTCACGCATTTCTCGAACAAAAGGCCCGAATGCGGGCCAGCGACGAACTCCATCATGGAAAGACGAACGCTGTTTCGAATCCATCTTCGCGCGTTTTTCGGCATCCCCTCGCCTGGTATCGCAAGCAGCTCCGGCTTCTTTTCGAGAGCGTGGACCCGGATACACGCATGACGGAAGGCCGGCTCTCCCGGTTTCTGTTCTCCAGAGTTCTTGAAGCATCGGGAGGTGATCTTTCTGCGGCCGCCATTATCACCGGAAACGATATTCCGCTGTCGCGGGTCAAACTCTTTTATGCCTGCCCTTCGGTGTCTCGTCTGCAGACGTTGTACACCGATGTTGCCATCGGCGTTCAGGAAGCCTGTCTGCGCGCTCTTGAAAAGGAACCTCCGCCACGCGAGAAGGTGATTGTCGAAACAGGTGACACCTATATAGGGAACCGTCTCTGTCCGGCCCGAAGCGCGGTTCGACAGGCAATTCGGAAACTCCAAGAAGAAATCCAATGCACTTGGCAGATGGCGAACTACGACGAACACCGGCGTCATCACAACCTGCTGACACTGTACACGCTCTTGATGTTTTCCTATACAACAGGCGTGCGTGGAATCAGTACTCCTTATCTAAATCTATCGGAGATCGACCCGGAGCTGCGGCTGGGAACTTTGACGGATAAGGACAGTGGAGTTGGCTACAAAACAAGATTGATCCGAGTGACGCCGATGCTGCTCAAGCAAATGGAATTCTACAAGGATTTCATTGCCTGCGCTCCGCACTTGCCTCAGGACCGGAAGCTTCCATGCTTTTTTCTGGATGAAGAGCTGAAACCAGTCGAGGTGCGGCCCAAGACACTGGTTCCAATCATGCAGGACTTCCTTCCATTTCCCGTCAACATCCATCGCCGCTTCGTTTCTTCTGAACTGCTCGATGCCGGATGCCCGCCGGAGATTGTCAGTGCGTGGATGGGGCACTGGCACCGTGGCGAAGAGCCATGGGGTAAGTTCTCCAGCTTCTCTTTTCACGACTACGTGTCCGTCCTGGAGTCGTTTCTCGACCCCTTGATCGAATATCTTGGCTTTCGTGCTTTGCCGGGCAACTCGCATTTCAAACTCAAGGAGCTAAAGTGAATCGTTCAAGCGACCTTTGGGTTAGCCCGGAGATTGAATTTTCGCAAGCGCAGCAGACACTGTCGGTAAAATTGCGCGATTGGATGAGGAAGCGCAATGGAGCATTTGCTCCGCAGCTGGCAGATTTCAAAACAGAGGATTTTCCGCTGACCTGCACTCCCAAGGAGATGCAATATCTCCAGAAAAATATCCAGATCGAGTTCGAATCCGGAAAAGCGGCATACGCTGCTCTCGTGGTTCTGGGCAAGTTTGTCGCCTATGTCAACAGAATTGGCAAGGGGCCGATTCCTCAGCCGCGCATCTTCCGACTTGTAACGAAGTCATCGAATCCATTTCGGGACGGCATAGCGGAGCATCTTGCCTGCGTGCGGATTTGGCTGGACATGGAACGCAAATGGATTGATGAGTGCGCAGTTAGTCCACCGGTGGAGTTGGTGATTCTCTCTGCCATCCTGCATGGAGGACTTCTGCATCCGGGAAGCGTGGCAAATTTCACGCGCGCACTGCTCGCGACATCCGGTCAGGCTTATGGGTGCATCGGGAGCCGGGTCTACGTCGACCTTGCGCAGGCCGGGCGCGGCGAGCCTGAGATGGAAGACCGCCGCTGGTATCCGGACGACCAGACAGCGGCCTTGATTCGCCGGCCTGAGCAATATGCACGCCGTTCGGACTGGGAACCTATGGATGAACTTACGAACGATCAGGTTCTCCGCCTGCTATTTCAAAAGATTCGCCAGCGAATGCGGTCCGGCCATATGCGGAAAAACGCCTTGCCAGCCAGCCTCAAACAGCTCATCGATACGGTCGCTACGGCGGCGCGAATTGACGTTCCCGCGGTCCTGGTGGAATACGCGACGCACGGCATAGTCTCGCACTCCCTGAAATTCGACACCTTGCAACGGATCCATGGGGCTGCTGCAAAGGCGGACACGCAAGCTGAGCTTCTCGAACAGAAAGACGACGCTGCGATCGATGCCCAAGAAATGATTACTGCAAACAGCAATCCTGATGACCTCGAGCCGGAATGGCTTCAGCAACTGAGGGCGTCCTTGCGCACGAAAGACGCGAGCCAGGCTGTAGCAGCCCTGGAGGCGCTACTCGCAACATTTCCGAGCCCAGCCTGCCCTGGGCACCGCATCACCGACTTTGCCCATTATCTTCTGACGGAACGGCATCAAGATCAGCGGCGATTTGTGGCGCGCAAGCGCCTGGCGATCAGTACGGTACAGTCCTGGACCCTTACGGTTGCTCGTCGCTTCGGGCGCATCCTCGGCGATCAGGATCCCGTCGCGCTAACCACCGAGAACATCGAGACGCTTTATACCCAGGTTCTCGAAAATGTTGTCGAGGGAGATGACTCGCGGCGGCTTGGCCGCACAGTTGCCCAAGCCTTGCGGGAGTTCCAGGAGTTTCTGGTGGGCAAGCTAGAGGTAGCGCCCATTCATGATCGCGAGATCCTGGGCAGTTCCGGAGGCCTCCTGCCGGTCGATGCCAAAATCTTGACGCTGGAGCAATATTCAGAGGCGCGCCGCTCTATCCGTCAGAAATCGCATCACGAGTACGATGCAAAACTTCTGCACGCAACTGAAGCGCTGTTGATCTTCGGCTTCCGTTTTGGCACGAGGCGCATGGAGGCCTATGGTCTGGAGTTGCCAGACCTGGCCGGCGAGCCAACCGCCTGGTTGCTGGTCCGTCCCACCGAGGGCAGGCAGCTCAAAACCGATAACGCCAAAAGGCAACTCCCGCTCCGGTCCCTGATACCAGAAGACGAATTGGAAGTGCTCGACTCATGGAAGCAGGCACGGATTCAAAACAGGACCGATGGCCGTCCAAATGAGTGCCTTAGTTTTTTTGCAGCTCCGCAACTGAATGAGAACGGAGTGGTGGTGCAGACGCCATTTCCGGTTCGGAAAATGATCACTCTGCTGCACGAAGCGATCCGGAATGCGACCGGCGACAATACCCTTCACTTTCATCATCTGCGGCACAGTTTCGCTACCTGGACCTTTCTCCGCTTGATGATTTCGGATTTACCCCGGATTCCAGACCTGTTTCCGCATCTTCCGGAGACGACAGCCTGGCTCCGGGAGGCGAAAGACTTCCGCGAGCAACTCTACGGTACACCGCACCCCACACGGAAGCATGCCATGGCTGTCGCCTCTCTGCTCGGCCACTCCGGCCCAGGCGTCAGCTTGGAGCATTACATCCACTGTCTGGATTGGCTTTTGCCGCTCTTTCTGGCGGAAAGCCCCCTGTTGCGGGTCCCATCTGTGAACAGAGTGGCCATCGCCTCTGCGTATCCCAAGAGCAACTTGAACAATTGGAATCAATATCTTGGCTCTAGCTCCCTTTCCGGCCAGATTTTCAAGAAGCGCTTTCCAGGGCTGGCGGCTACGCCGAATGCGAACTCCGCGCATGTTGCTTCCCCTGGTCCCATAGACTCCGGATCGCAGAGATGGCTCTGGAATACCTGGAATCTTTTGTTCCTCGAGGGCACTACCCGCGAACCGCTCGACGAACTGGCCGACAGGCTTGGTTTCGATCTTGAAACCGCGGAACTCATCCTCGCCCGCGCCAAAGCAATTCAGCAAATCCGAGAGCCAGAAGGAAGAAAGTCCGTGCGTCACGAGATGGAAACCGTGGCCGTTGACCGGCGCAATCCCGGCGAGAAGATCGTGATTGCCTGCCCAAAACGATGCAACGACCAAGGCACCCAGGAGGTGATCGAAGGTATTGAACCAAAACTCTGGACGATGGCAAACCGCCCCGACGTGGATTCAGTCCAGCGCGTTTTGGGATATTTTGTGCAGAATTCATGGCTCACTTTGAACGTACTTCCCTTTCGCAATCCGGACCAACCGGAAGACGCCATCCTCTATCGAAAATTCCTCAGTGATCTTGACATCCCAGACAGCCGGATACGGTTTGTGTCCTTCGACCAGCGCAAGCGGTCCAGATCTCGCCGCAAATGGAAGAATGCTTTCAAAACCGACAAGGCACTTCAAGAGAAGATCCGAATCCAGAAACCGCCCTTCGTGGCAAGCTCGGCCAGCGATCGCTGGCTCGGAATCGAGCCGGATTCTGCTCGCAATGGCCCGGCACAAAAGCAGCACGGGCTGGTCGGCTTCCGCTTTCTTCTGGTCATGGCCGCGATACGGTTTGGTTACGCCGGCGAGGAGCAATAATGCACGCAAAGTTGCATTTTGCGCTTCCAGATTTTGGGGCAAATTTCCCTCGATTTACGACACTAAATTTCTGCTCTACGTCGCTCATCATCCGTTATACTGTTTATTATCAATACTTTGTACGGTAGAACAGAATGCGTCGCCATATGGTGCAAGAACTGCCAAGAGCATCGTGGACTACGAAGCCGGCCGCATCCTGTTCCTGGAACAGGAGTCGCTGAACCAAGTATTCGTCGTCCTTGCCGGAGACGTCAGACTGTCGCTGCAAGATGTCGGTGGCAGGAGGCTGACCCTTCGGATTGCGAGGCCCGGCGATGTGCTTGGAATGCACTCCGCATTATTTGGAAGCCTCACTGAGTGGTCGGCGGATACCGTTTATCGGTCCAAGATAGCCTTGGTCACACGGTGCGATTTTCTTCGTTTTGCGCAGCGATATCAAGAAGTAAGTCGCCTTGCGACACTCGAGCTCATGACAATTCACAGGAATGCATGCGTCACGCTGCGTATCGTTGGATTGACGACCTGTATTCGCAAGAGATTGGCATCGCAATTATTAGAGTGGGGACAGCGAGGGGAAATAACTGGAGACCAGACCCAGTTTCGCATGGCTCTGACCCATTCTCAGATCGCGGAGTTTATTGGCGCAGTGCGTGAGACTGTCACGCGTGCGCTGATAGCCTTCAAACAACGCGGCCTTGTGGAAATCCGGGGCAGTATGCTGAGGATCCCCTCTACAACAGCTCTCAGGAAGTACTCGGAACGCGGTCATTGAGCCTGTCCTGCGCGCCGCTTGACGAATGGGTGCTAATGATCGCGTAGTCACCGTCACGGACCACACCCGCGATCATTACGTACGCTTCACATTTAAAGCCCAGCTGTTGGTCGACAACCGCACTGCCATACGTGAGATAGAGTCGTCGAAGTTTTCCATTGCCGAAAACTTCGATTGCACGAACTCCTCAAAGCCTCGCCAGATTCATTCAACGAACATGCTGACTGCAGTAACTGGTCAGGGGCGAAATTGCCAACTTCCATCTCGTAGTGATCGGCACGTGCGCACCTCGGATTAGCACGCAAAGGCCGCCGACAGCCTTCCAAATCGTCGTCGACAGTTTCGACAGGGTCCGCGGTTGGCGGAGATCCCTTATGAAAACAAGGAAGTTAGCGACTCAGAAGTTTGGCATTCCCCTTGCATTTCCTCCATGGTGTGAGGAAATCAACGATGTATTGGAAATGCCTGCTCTTGATTTGCTTAATGACGGCGATGCCAGCAATGGCGGATGACATTGCATCTTCCGGCGCGCTGTTTGGAAGCATCAGCGGTACAGTACTGGACGTAAATGACGGTCTTGTCCCCGGCGCGCTCGTCACGCTCCAATGCCCTTCCCCTTGCGAGAATCAAACGGCAACTGCAAACGACATAGCGGCTTTTGATTTCCACGGGCTCAAGTTCGGAGTTCCTTACCAAGTTCAGGTATCCGTGGATGGTTTCGAGAATTGGACCTCTCCCGCCGTTGTCCTCACCTCGGATCACTCGGTTTTCTTCATGACGGGAATCAAACTCAGGATCGCTGACTCAACGACATCGATTACGGTACATGCTTCGAATGTCGAAGTAGCCACCGAGCAGGTGCATGTCGAAGAGCAACAGCGCGTTCTGGGTTTCATTCCAAATTTCTACACCGTGTACGACTCCGAGGATGCCGTGCCCCTTACCACAAAGCTGAAATTTCAACTTGCGATGAGGGTCTCTGTCGATCCGGTTACCTGGACAGGAGTCGCATTCATGACTGGCGTCAGGCAGGCCGCGCGGACCCCCAACTATGGACTGGGCGCCAAAGGATACGGCCAGCGTTTCGGCGCCGAAACTGCCGACGGATTCAGCGACATTCTGATCGGTGGCGCTATCCTGCCGTCTCTTCTGCACCAGGATCCACGCTATTTCTATCAGGGTACAGGAACGACAAGATCTCGTCTGGGGCACGCCTTGGCCAGTCCATTCGTTTGTAAGGGCGACAACGGCCGGTGGCAACCAAATTACTCAAGCGTGGGAGGCGACCTTGCGGCCAGCGCTCTCATGAACACTTATTATCCGCAATCGAATCGGGG
>PLST01000571.1:0-1422 GCA_003164255.1 Acidobacteriaceae bacterium
GCTGCGCTGAGAAGACAGGCGGGGGGCAGCGTCATAGATGTATCGGGTAGTCGAATCGAAGTCTTCGCTTGCATCGTATCAATATCCCCGGTCCCCAAAAGCGAGGGACCGGGGGCACCCGCTCCGGATCGAACAGACAGAACGGTGTTCTCGCGCGCCCCTCACCGCGGGTAGCCCTGCCAAACGTATTCGAGAGCATCCGGCAGCGTTTGACCTTTCACGTCGTGATCCACGTGGCCCGCATTGCGCGCAAACACGAACTGGTAGTGATAGCCCTTCGCTGCCAGCACGGCTGCCATCCGCTCATTCGCTACCACCCAGTCGTGAAATCCATCATTCAGGGTGTTGGGATTGAAGATGTCGCGGTCGCCGACCTCCATCCACAGGCGGATCGGCTTGGGCGCGCTCTCTGGAATCAAATGCTCGTGGAACTCCCAGGCGCCGTGGGGCGTCTCCGGATTCCAGGGCCACTGCTGATTCACATAGGTGCCGGAATACGTCAGCACGCGATGGTAAAGCTCGGGGTGATACCAAGCCATGATCAGCGCGCACGATCCGCCGGAGCTGCCGCCCATCGTCGCACGGCCATCCGGATCCTTCGTCAGCTTGACTTGTGCTTTGCTCTCGACCAGCGGCAGCACTTCGCTCTCTACCCACTCGGCGTACTTGCCGCTCATGGTGTCGTACTCAAGGCCGCGTTCGCTTCCTTGCGCATCGCCGCTGCCGTTGCCAATTGAGATCGCGATCATCACTGGAATCTTATGTTCCGCAATGTCGCCGTCGATGGCGTTGAACAGCAACCGGTCTGGCCCGTCCGCGCCCACGATGAAGGGAGCTACCGTGCCCGGCACATATTCCTTGGGCACATACACGGCCACGCGCCGGATGTACGGCGCCGGATGGCTCGTCGTGACAATCAGCTTCGCCGGATTGCCAGGGTCGGGCGTGCCGAACGTGTGCGGATCGCGGGCAATTCCCGGATACATCTTGCTGTCGGTCGAGCTCATCGTGAACTCGATGATCGTGCCCAGCGGCGAGCCCGGCACAGCCAACTCCGGTGCAGCGTTGTGCGTCGGGCCAAGGATGAAGTTGCCATCCGCATCCGCCGGTGCGTTCGCGCCATCGGGCATATCTTTCGCGTCCACGTAGCCGGGAGTGTGCGCATCGCGTGTCGGCGACACCCTTGGCGCCGCAGGCTGGGGCGCAACCGGCGTTTGCGCAAGGACAGAGCCCGCAGCCAATCCCAGCAGCAACACAGTGTTCAACACATTTCTCATCCTCAACTCCTCTGCTTGTCTTTGGTCTCGCTCGCCGTTCGCACCGAGTTTACAGTACGCGTGTTCTCTGCGTCCTCCCCTCGCATACCTTTGATAGACTTGTCCCGCCATGAAAACCTCCATCGTTCGACTCCTCTGCTTTGTC
>PLST01000571.1:1466-2727 GCA_003164255.1 Acidobacteriaceae bacterium
GGCCGTCGTCGTTTGTCCCGGCGGAGGTTTCATGGCGCTCTCGATCACCAGCGAAGGAACCAGCGTCGCCAAATATCTTGCCGCCAAAGGCGTCACAGCCTTCGTTCTCAAATATCGCCTCGCACACACTGGAGACGACGCAACCCAGGAGTTTGCCGACCTCTTCAAAGACCGGGCGAAGTTCGATCAGGTCATGGCCAGCGAGATTCCCCTCGCCGATTCCGACGGCCTCGCCGCTGTCACCTGGGTTCGCCACCATGCGGCCGCTTACGGAGTTTCTCCCGATCGTGTCGGCATCATCGGATTCTCGGCCGGCGGTGGTATCACCGCTGATGTCGCAGTCCACTACGTGTCTGAAGGCCGTCCCGCCTTTGTCGCCCCCATCTATTCAGGCGGATTAAATGCGGACGCGCCTGTCCCCGCGGACGCGCCGCCCATGTTTATTGCAGCCGCAACTGACGACAACCTTGGCCTCGCGCCGCAAAGCATCGTCCTCTACCAGAAGTGGGCGGCAGCCGGAAAATCCGTGGAACTCCACATGTACGCCAAGGGGGGCCACGGCTTCGGCATGAGAAAGCAGGACCTGCCCACCGATCATTGGATCGACCGTTTTGCCGACTGGCTAGGCCTGCAGGGCTTTCTGCCGCCTCCGGCAGGCGCTCCGACTGCCGGCTACTGAACGCGCGCAATTCGCCGTGTGGCTCGTGCAACGCGCCTGGGGCCTCTCATCTCGTCCTGTTCTTTGCCCCCGCGGCCTTCGTCTTGCCTGCTTTTTTTCGCCCAGGCTTCTTCGTCGTAGCCTGCGCCGGCGCCAGCAGTGGAATCAGTTTCGCGGCAATCGGCGAACCCAGCCCGGTGCACGCGTCCCAGCCCGGTCCAGCAGAGAACGCTCCGTTGGTGCCCTGCGTAATATCGCGGAACGCGGAGGCCGCCTTGGCCGCGTACAGCGCCGGTTGCAGAAAGCCAACCGATTTGCCTAGTTGCTGGTTTGCTACCGCAACGAGCCCCGCCCACAAGGGAGCCACAGCGCTCGTCCCGCCGATCACCGTCGTCTGCCCATCCACCCTGATCGTGTAGCCGGTCGTCGGATCTGCGTCTCCGGCGACATCAGGAACTCCACGTCCGCCGCTGCCGTTGCTCGGGGCAGGCACATTCGCATTAGCCTGCCAACTCGGCAATGCGAACACCGTGCTCACCCCGCCGCCCGTCGCCCCTTCGTTGTTCGCCAGTTCGTTCCACACCACCTCTGAAACAATCGTCG